>NZ_JAPSET010000020.1:0-107872 GCF_026847585.1 Phreatobacter sp. AB_2022a | reverse complement strand
GCGACGCCGGCGCCCTCGCCGGCCTCACCACCGCGCTGGCGAGGGAGAGCGACCCGCGCGTCAGGCGCATGATGGAAGAGGCGCGCGCGGCCATCCTCGTCACCGATCCCCGTGCCGGCGATGCCGAGCGGATCGAAGCGATCGCGACGGTCGGCCGGCGCGGCGACGCCCAGGCGCTGGCCGTGCTCGGCGCGCTCGGGCCCGACACGACGCCGCTGGTCCGCCAGGCCGCCGATGACGCCGCCGGCACCGTGCGCCGCTCGCTCGCGCTCTGGGAGGCGGTCCAGAACGTCTGGTACGGGCTCTCGCTCGGCTCGGTGCTGCTGCTCGCGGCCATCGGCCTTGCCATCACCTTCGGCGTGATGGGCGTGATCAACATGGCCCATGGCGAAATGGTCATGCTCGGCGCCTACACGACCTTCGTCGTGCAGCAGGCGCTGCGCGCCGTGGCCCCGGGCCTCATCGACCTGTCGCTGTTCGTGGCACTGCCGCTCGCCTTCCTGGTCGCGGGCGCTGTCGGGGTGGCCATCGAGCGCCTGATCATCCGCCATCTCTACGGCCGGCCGCTGGAAACCCTGCTGGCCACCTTCGGCGTCAGCCTCATCCTGCAGCAGGCGGTGCGCTCGTGGTTCGGGGCGACCAACCGCGAAGTCGTCACGCCGTCCTGGATGTCGGGGTCCTTCGAGATCGGCAACCTCGCCATCACGGCCAATCGGCTTGCCATCATTCTGTTCGCGGCGCTGGTCTTCGCCGCGCTGCTCGTCATCCTCAAGCGCACGCCGTTCGGCCTCCAGACCCGGGCGGTGACGCAGAACCGGCGCATGGCCGGCGCCATGGGCATCCGCACGAACTGGGTCGACGCCTTCACCTTCGGCCTCGGCTCCGGCATTGCCGGACTTGCCGGCGTGGCGCTCAGCCAGATCGACAACGTCAGCCCCAATCTCGGCCAGGGCTACATCATCGACAGCTTCATGGTCGTGGTCTTCGGCGGGGTCGGCAATCTCTGGGGCACGCTGGTGGCCGCCCTCACCCTCGGCATCGCCAACAAGTTCCTCGAACCCTATGCCGGCGCGGTGCTGGCCAAGATCCTGCTGCTCGTCTTCATCATCCTGTTCATCCAGAAACGTCCGCGGGGCCTGTTCGCCCTCAAGGGACGGGTGGTCGAATAATGTTCAGCCGTTTCCTGTTCCAGACCATCGACCGAACCGGCTGGATCTTTCTCGGCCTCGTTGCGCTCGCGGCCGTGCTGATCCCGATCCTCAATCTCGCCGTGCCGCCGGATTCGGCCTTCCACGTGTCGAACACGGCGATGGCTCTCTGGGGCAAATACCTGACCTATGCCCTGCTCGCCGTCGCGGTCGATCTCGTCTGGGGTTATTGCGGCATCCTGTCGCTCGGCCACGCCGCCTTCTTCGCCCTCGGCGGCTACGCCATGGGCATGTATCTCATGCGCCAGATCGGCCCGCGCGGCGTCTATGCCCATCCGGTCCTGCCCGACTTCATGGTGTTCCTCAACTGGAAGGAGCTGCCGCTGACCTGGTGGGGCTTCTCGTCCTTCCCCTATGCCCTGCTGATGGTGGTGCTGGTGCCGGGCCTCCTTGCCTTGGTATTCGGCTGGTTCGCCTTCCGCTCGCGGGTGACCGGCGTCTATCTGTCGATCATCACGCAGGCGCTGACCTATGCCCTGCTGCTCGCCTTCTTCCGCAACGACATGGGGTTCGGCGGCAATAACGGCCTGACCGATTTCAAGGACATCCTCGGCTTCAACATCCAGGCCCAGCCGACGCGGGCCGTGCTGTTCGCGCTTTCCGCCCTGGCGCTGATGGCGGGCTATCTCGTCGCCCGCGCCATCGTGACCTCGAAGGCCGGCAAGATCCTGGTGGCGATCCGCGACGCGGAGGCACGGACACGCTTCCTCGGCTACCGGGTGGAGCACTTCAAGCTGTTCGTCTGGACCGTCTCGGCGGTCATGGCCGGCATTGCCGGGGCGCTCTATGTGCCGCAGGTCGGCATCATCAACCCGTCTGAATTCCATCCGGCCAATTCGATCGAGACGATCATCTGGGTGGCGGTCGGCGGCCGCAGCACGCTCGTCGGCGCGGCCCTCGGCGCCGGCCTCGTCAATTTCGCCAAGAGCTGGTTCACCGGCGCCTTCCCGGAAGCCTGGCTGTTCGCGCTCGGCGCCCTGTTCGTCGTCGTCACGCTGTGGCTGCCGAAAGGCGTGCTCGGCACCTTCACCGCCTGGTCGGCGGCGCGGCGCGCGGGACGCGAGGCGCCCGCCGGGACCGCGGCCCAGCCGGCGCAATAGGAGCGGACCATGCTCGCCGATCTCATCGAAGCCGACATCGCGGCCGCGCCGGTCAAGGCGCTGACCCGGCCGCAGGTCGTCACCCAGTCGCTGCTCTATGTCGACGGCGTCAGCGTCACCTTCGACGGGTTCCGCGCGCTCAACAGCCTGAGCTTCGTCATCGCGCCCGGCGAGATGCGCGCGATCATCGGCCCGAACGGCGCCGGCAAGACCACCATGATGGACGTCATCACCGGCAAGACCAAGCCCGACACGGGCGACGTCATCTTCGCCGGCGACACCGACCTCACGCAGCTCGACGAGACCGCCATCGCCAATCTCGGCATCGGCCGGAAATTCCAGAAGCCGACCGTATTCGAGAGCCAGACCGTGGCGGACAATCTGCTCATGGCGGTCAAGGCGACCCGCACGGTGTTTGGCACGCTGTTCGCGCGCCGGTCGGCCGGCATCGCCGCCCGGATCGACGAGATCCTCGACATCGTCAGGCTGGGCGACCACAGGAATCGGCTGGCCGCCGAGCTCTCGCACGGCCAGAAACAGTGGCTCGAAATCGGCATGCTGCTCGGCCAGGATCCGAAGCTCCTGCTGATCGACGAGCCGGCCGCCGGCATGACCGACGCCGAGACCGCGGCGACCGCCGACCTCCTGAAGGACATTGCCAGAAGCCATTCCGTGGTGGTGGTCGAGCACGACATGGGCTTCATCCGCGAGCTCGGCGTCAAGGTCACCTGCCTGCACGAGGGATCCGTCCTCGCCGAAGGTGCGCTCGACCAGGTGAGCGCGGACGAGCGGGTCATCGAGGTCTATCTCGGGCGGTGACAGGCAAGCCCTGTGTGGCAACGGCCGCGCGGCGGATGACGAGGAGGAGTTCAGACCATGCTCGAGGTCAGTCATGTCGACCTGCATTACGGCGCCGCCCAGGCGCTGCGCGACGTGTCGCTGACGGTACGCCCGGGCGCGGTGACCTGCGTGCTCGGCCGCAACGGCGTCGGCAAGAGCTCGCTGCTGCGCGCCATTGTCGGTCATCAGCCGGTCTCGGCGGGCGAGATCCTGTGGGAAGGCCGCGACATCACGCGCATGCCGCCTTTCGAACGCGCCCGGCGCGGCATCGCCTACGTGCCCCAGGGGCGCGAGATCTTCCCGCTCCTGACCGTGAAGGAAAACCTGCAGACCGGCTTCGCGCCGCTGAAGCGCGGCGACCGCAGCATTCCCGACGACATCTTCGCGCTGTTCCCCGTGCTCGGCGACATGCTGGGGCGGCGCGGCGGCGACCTGTCGGGCGGCCAGCAGCAGCAGCTCGCCATCGGCCGGGCCCTGGTGACGCGGCCACGGCTCATCGTGCTCGATGAACCGACCGAAGGCATTCAGCCCTCGATCATCAAGGATATCGGCCGCGCCATCGGCTATCTCAGGCAGAAAGGCGACATCGCCATCCTGCTGGTCGAGCAATATCTCGATTTCGCCGAAGAGCTGGGCGATGATTTCGCCGTCATGGAGCGTGGCCGTATCGTTCTGGCCGGTGCGAAAGCGGAGGTGACGCGCGAGGAGCTCGGCCGGTCGATGGCGCTTTGACGCGCCGGTCGCGCCTTGGCAATGACGTGCGCCTCGGCAAGACTGCGTAGCCGCCCCTGCGCAACTAGCCTCGCCGCGCCCCGCAGGCTAGGACAGGTGGTGGACCGGCGCGCCGGTCCGGCTGAGCATTCGAGGGATCGTTCCTGATGGCACAAGGCCCCTTCTCGCGCGGCGTGATCGCGGCCCCCCACACCACGGCAGCCGAAGCCGGCCGCCAGATCTTCGCCGAAGGCGGCAATGCGATCGAGGCAATGATCGCGGCGGCCGCCGCCATTGCCGCCGTCTATCCGCACATGACCCATGTCGGCGGCGACGGCTTCTGGCTGATCCACGAGCCGGGCGGCAAGGTGCGCGGCATCGAGGCCGCCGGCTTTGCCGGCGAGCGCGCGACCATCCGCGCCTATCGGGACCGTGGCTACGACGAAATGCCGACGCGCGGGCCGCTCGCCGCCCTCACCGTGCCGGGTGCGATCGGCGGCTGGCGCATGGCCAACGCCATGGCCAAGGCCGCGGGCGGACGGTTGCCGCGCAGCGTGCTGCTCGAGCCGGCCATGCGGGCCGCCCGCGAGG
The DNA here is from genome assembly GCF_026847585.1 of Phreatobacter sp. AB_2022a. NCBI lineage: Bacteria > Pseudomonadati > Pseudomonadota > Alphaproteobacteria > Hyphomicrobiales > Phreatobacteraceae > Phreatobacter > Phreatobacter sp. AB_2022a. The sequence goes on along the minus strand of NZ_JAPSET010000020.1, from coordinate 103,422 downwards.
GCTATGCCGTCACCCGCTCACAGGCGCGGCTGACCGTCGACAAGCTCTACGAACTGAAGGACTGCCCCGGCTTCGCCGACCTGTTCCTCGTCGACGGCAAGGCGCCGGCCGAAGGCACGGTGCTGAAGCAGCCGCAGCTCGCCGCTTCGCTGGACCATATGGCGCGCACCGGTTTCGAGGACGTCTATCGCGGCGACATCGCGCGCGAGCTCGCCAAGGACCTCGAACTGATCGGTTCGCCGGTGACCCGCGCCGATCTTCAGGCCTATTACGCGATCGAACGCACGCCGCTGAGCCTCGACCATTCCCTTGGCGAGGTATTCAACATGCCGCCGCCGACCCAGGGGCTCGCCTCGCTGATGATCCTCGGCATCGTCGACCGGCTGGAGGCCATGTACGGGCCGGTCACGCCGGAGACGCCCGGCTTCGTCCACCGCCTCGTCGAGGCGACCAAGCGGGCCTTCATCGTCCGCGACAGCTTCGTCACCGATTTCGATCACTTGGCCGGCGACCCTCAGGCCTATCTCGCCGAGACCGCCCTGCAGCGCGAGGCGACGGCCGTGAACATGCGCGAGGCCCTCGCCTGGCCGCAGCGCGCGGCCGCCGGCGACACCATCTGGATGGGCGCGGCCGACGCTGACGGCCGCGTCGTCTCCTATATCCAGTCGATCTATTGGGAGTTCGGTTCAGGCTGCATCTCGCCCTCCACCGGCTTCCTGATGCAGAACCGCGGCGCGAGCTTCGCCCTGGATCCGAAGGCGCTCAACCCGCTGGAGCCCGGGCGCCGGCCGTTCCACACACTCAACCCCGCCCTGGCGCGGCTGAAGGACGGCCGCGTGTTCGGCTACGGCACGATGGGCGGCGAGGGCCAGCCGCAGACGCAGGCCATGGTGTTCGAGCGCCATGTCCGCCACGGCGTGCCGCTCGCGGAGGCGCTCGACCGGCCGCGCTGGCTGCTCGGCCGCACCTGGGGCTCGACGGTGACCGGCCTGCGCTTCGAGAACCGCTTCGACGAGAGCCTCGTCAGGGAGCTGCAGCGGATCGGCCACGCCGCCGATTTCATCGGCGAGAGCTATTCCGACACGATGGGCCATGCCGGCGGCGTGACCTGGTTCCCCGACCAGAGCCTCGACGGTGCGCATGATCCGCGCGCGGACGGCGGCGCGAGCGGCCTCTAGCGCCCCGAAAACCTTGGCGGCACCTCGGGCCCGTGCGAAGTTCGCGCGGGACGCCCCTTCCTCAGACGCGATCTTCACGAGCAGCGATGGACCAGACGAGCATCGAAGCCAGCCCGCGCCGCCGCGCCGCCGATCACGGCCCGCTCGTCGATCCCAAAGCGATCGCCCGCGATCTCGACGCCGTGCGCGTCCATGCCGGCAATTCGCGCGAGGCGCGTGCGGAGGTGGTGCAGATCCTCAAGCGCCGGCTCGGCGAAGCGCGCAGGACCGCCGAGCAGAGACTGATCGCCGATGCCGACGGGCGCGCCTGCGCCGAGGCGCTGTCCGGCTTCCAGGACGATATCATTCGCCTGGCCTATGACTGGATCGTCTCGCGCCTCTATCCCTCCGACAATCCGTCCTCCGGCGAGCGGATGACGGTGGTCGCCACCGGCGGCTATGGCCGCGGCATGCTGGCCCCCGGCTCCGACATCGACCTTCTGTTCCTGCTGCCCTACAAGCAGACCGCCTGGGGCGAGAGCGTCGCCGAGGCGATCCTCTACTGCCTCTGGGACATGGGCCTGAAGGTCGGCCACGCGACGCGTTCGGTCGACGAATGCATCCGCCAGGCGCGGGCCGACCAGACCATCCGTACGGCGCTGCTCGAGGCGCGCCACATTCTCGGCGACAAGGGCCTGTTCAAGGAGCTGGAACAGCGGTTCGACGCCGAGGTGGTACGCGGCACCGTGCCACAATTCGTCGCTGCCAAACTCGCCGAACGCGACGAGCGCCATCGCAAGACCGGCCAGTCGCGCTATCTCGTCGAGCCCAACGTCAAGGACGGCAAGGGCGGCCTGCGCGACCTGCACACGCTGTTCTGGATCGCCCGCTACGCCTACCGGGTGAAGACCGACGAGGAGCTCGCCAAGAAGGGCGTGTTCGACCGGCGCGAGATGCAGATCTTCCGCCGCTGCGAGAAGTTCCTCTGGACGGTGCGCTGTCACCTGCACTTCCTGACCGGCCGGGCGGAGGAGCGGCTGTCCTTCGACCTGCAGCGCGAGCTGGCACCGCGCCTCGGCTATCGCGGCCATTCGGGCCTGCGCGACGTCGAACGCTTCATGAAGCACTATTTCCTCATCGCCAAGGATGTCGGCGACCTCACCGCCATCCTGTGCGCGGAGCTCGAGGAGCGGCACGAGAAACCGGCGCCGGTGCTCGACCGGTTCATGGCCAAGCTCCGGCCGAAATCGCTGCGCGGCTTGAAGGAAAGCCCTGACTTCCAGATCGACCACGACCGGATCACGGTGTCCGACAACGAGGCCTTCGCCCGCGATCCGGTCAACCTGATCCGCATCTTCGCGCTGGCCGACCGCTACAATCTGGCGCTGCATCCCGACGCGATGCGGCTGCTCACGCGGTCGCTGAAGCTGATCGACGACAAGCTGCGCCACGATCCGACCGCCAACCAGCTGTTCATTTCCATCCTGACCTCGTCGAACAGCGCCGAGGTGGTGCTGCGGCGCATGAACGAGGCCGGCCTGCTGGGCCGCTTCGTCCCGGATTTCGGCCGGGTCGTGGCGATGATGCAGTTCAACATGTACCACCACTACACGGTGGACGAGCATCTGCTGCGCTGCATCGGCACGCTGCAGCAGATCGAGCGCGGCGGCGACCCCAATCTCGGCCTCGCCGCCGACCTGATCCGGACGATCCAGCCGCGCAACCGCGACCTGCTCTACATCACGCTGTTCCTGCACGACATTTCCAAGGGCAGGCCGGAGGACCATTCGATCGCCGGCGCCAAGGTCGCCCGCCGGCTCGGGCCGCGCTTCGGGCTGACCAAGGCCGAGACCGAAACGGTCGCCTGGCTGGTCGAGAACCACCTGGTCATGTCGACCATCGCCCAGTCGCGCGACCTGAGCGACCGCAAGACCATCGAGACCTTCGCCGGCGTCGTGCAGTCGCTGGAACGCATGAAGATGCTGCTGATCCTGACCACGGCCGACATCCTGGCGGTCGGGCCGGGCGTCTGGAACGGCTGGAAGAGCCAGCTCCTGCGCACGCTCTATTACGAGACCGAGCCGGTGGTGACCGGTGGCTTCTCGGAGGTCAACCGGACGCGCCGCGTCGAGATCGCGCAGGAGGAGTTCCGCCAGGCCGTGCCCACCGCCCTGCCGGAACTCTCAGGCCCGGCCATGGAGAGCTATATCGGCCGGCACTATGCGGCCTACTGGCTGAAGGTCGATCTCGCCACCAAGATCGAGCATGCGCGCTTCCTGCTCGGCGCCGAGGCGGCCGGCCAGTCGCTGGCGACCCGGGTCGACCTGATCGCCGGCCAGGGCGTGACGCATCTCACCGTGCTCGCCCCCGACCACCCGCGGCTCCTGTCGATCATTGCCGGCGCCTGCGCGGCGGCGGGCGCCAACATCATCGGCGCACAGATCTACACGACCACCGACGGCCTGGCGCTCGACACCATCTCGATCACCCGCGGGTTCGACCGTGACGAGGACGAGGAGCGGCGTGCCAAGCGCATCGCCGACGGCATCGAAAAGGCCCTGCGCGGCGAGATCAAGGTGGGCGAGGCGATCGCCGCCGCCCACCGCAAGTCGCCGGCGCGGCATCGCTCGCGCACCTTCCGCATCGCGCCGGAGGTGGCGATCAACAACACCTGGTCGAACCGCTACACGGTGATCGAGGTGTCCGGGCTCGACCGGCCCGGCCTCCTGCACGACCTGACCGCGGCGCTGTCGCGCCACAGCCTGAATATCGGCTCGGCCTATGTCGCGACCTTCGGCGAGAAGGCCGTGGACGTGTTCTATGTGACCGACCTGATGGGCGCCAAGATCCAGACCGCGCAGCGCCAGGCGGCCATCCGCAAGGTGCTGACCAACGTGCTGGAGGACGACGGCGGGCGGTGACGGGCACCGGCCGACCCGTCGCCATCACCCAGATGCCCGGCACGGCGACATCCGCACCGGACACTGCCATGGGCATACTGGACCGGCTACCGTCAAAGATCGGCATATGCGCGGATCCGCTCGCCAACCAGCGCGATCAGATCCGGCGCTATGCTGCCCAGCTTTTCGGCGTGCGCCGCCTCGATCGTCGCGATCTTAACGGGACGGACGACGCTCGGCGCAGGCAGGCCGGCCTCTCGATAATGCGCCCCCAGCGGTACATCACCCGCCCATGGCCGGTTTTCGGCGGACGTTATCATCGCGACCCACAACAACGCTCCGTTTTCACCGATCCGGCCCGCACTCACGACGAGCGCTGGTCGGTGTTGCCTGACGGGCCGATCGGTGTAGGGGAACGGCACTCTGACGATGTCGCCTCGCTCGAAATCAGAGGTCGGCATAGGCCTTCCTGTCGGCCTCGCCGTCCCATTCGGAAAAGACGCCGAAAGGATCCTCGGCGGGCGGCCCAACCGCCGACACCTTGCGGATCGTCACCTTGTCTCCTTCGATGGAATAGGCGATTTCATCGCCTTCCCGCAGGCGCAATGCCGCGCGGATCGCTTGCGGGATTGTCGTCTGCGCCTTGCTGGTCAGCTTGCTCGTAATCATCGACCGCAACGCTCCGTAAGGAATATCCTTACATTAGGTGCCAGACGCTCGTTCCGCAATCCCGGAACACACCCGCTCCATGCCACCGAAACCGGTCACCGTCGCCTTTCGAACGCGGATCCGCCGCTCAATCGAGATAGACGATGTCGATCGTCTCGCCTTCCGCCGCGCGGCGCCGCGCTTCGAGCTCGGCCTCGATCGCCTCCAGCCGGTCGTGCAGGCGCACCGCGTCGGCGGCGGGGGCGGAGCCGCCGGCATCGGTTTCCAGCAGCACGCGCAGGGTGCGGACCCGGGCGAGCAGCGCCATCGACAGCGCTTCCGCGATGATGGTCTGGCAGGCGGGATCGCCGGCGTCGGGCGGGTTGCCGGCGGGGCTTGGCGACATCAGCGGAACTCCGGAACAAGGCCTTGTAGCCGGCTTCGCCTTGCTCGTTTCCTGTCAAAGCCTCCGGAAGCCGGTAAATGTCCATTTACCTTGACCAAGAATGAAACAGTGACGCGAGATCGCCTTAACGCCCCCTTCATTGCGCCCCGATTATTGCGAACAAGCGGGAAAGGATTGAGGCCCGGAAGGGCCGGGTGGTGACACGGCAGGCATGGCACGAGGACGAGGCGGCAGAGAACGGATCGAACCGAGCTTCGGGACCGCGCGCGGCGGCATGGACCTGCGCGCCATGCCCGAGGACCGGCCGGTCGTGGCCGTCGCGGCGCCGGAAAAACCGCCGAAGGCAGCCAAGCCCCGCATTGAACCCGACGACCAGGAGGCCGAGCCGCGCGACATGCCACGCAAGCAGCCGAAACGCAGGGCGGGAAGGGCAGCGGCGGCCAAGGAGCCGGCGCCGAAACGCCGCCGCCGCCGCGGCATTTTCGGCCGGCTGGTGGTCTGGGGACTGACCGCCGCGGTCTGGGGCCTGATCGTCTGCGCCGGCGTCGTCGCCTGGTATGCCGCGCGCCTGCCGCCGACCCATACGCTGGAAGTGCCGCCGCGCCCGCCCAACATCGCCATCGTCGCCGCCGACGGCTCGGAACTTGCCAATCGCGGCGATACGGGTGGCGCGGCCGTGCAGCTGAAAAGCCTGCCGCGCCATGTGCCGCAGGCGCTGATCGCCATCGAGGACCGGCGCTTCTATTCGCATTTCGGCCTCGACGTCATCGGCCTTTTGCGCGCGGTGGTCACCAACGTCACCAATCGCGGCGTCTCCCAAGGCGGCTCGACGCTGACCCAGCAGCTCGCCAAGAACCTGTTTCTGACACCCGACCGGACCATGGGGCGCAAGATCCAGGAGGCGGTGCTCTCGCTCTGGCTGGAAGCCAACTATTCCAAGGACCAGATCCTCGAGCTCTATCTCAACCGCGTCTATTTCGGCGCCGGCGCCTATGGCATCGAGGCCGCCGCCCGCCGCTACTACGACAAGCCCGCGACCGCGCTGACCCTGCAGGAGGCCGCGACCATTGCCGGCCTCGTCAAGGCGCCCTCGCGCCTGGCGCCGACGCGCAACCCCGAGGCCGCCGCGGCGCGCGCCCAGCTGGTGCTCTCGGCCATGGCCGACCAGGGCTTCATCACCAGCGCCCAGGCGCGCACGGCCATCGCCCATCCGGCACAGGCGAGCCGCACGGCCGCCAGCGGCTCGATCAACTACGTCGCCGACTGGGTCATGGATCTGCTCGACGACTATGTCGGCAAAGTGGAGACCGACCTCATCATCGAGACGACCATTGCCGCGCCGCTCCAGCAGGCCGCCGAAAGCGCCCTGAACGACGTGCTCGGCCGCAGCGGCGCCCGCTACGACGTGCGGCAGGGCGCAGTCGTCGTGCTCGACACCGATGGCGCGGTGCGCGCCCTGGTCGGCGGCCGCGACTATGCGCAGAGCCAATTCAACCGCGCGGTGACGGCGCGGCGTCAGCCGGGCTCCTCGTTCAAGGCCTTCGTCTTCCTGAGCGCGCTGGAGCGCGGCATGACGCCGGATACGGTGCGCGTCGACGCGCCGGTGGCGATCCAGGGCTGGCGACCGGAAAACTACACCCGCGACTATCGCGGCGAGGTGACGCTGCAGACGGCGCTCGCCTCCTCGCTCAACACGGTGGCGGTGCGCCTGACCAGCGAGGTCGGCCCGCGCACGGTGGTCAGGACCGCGCAGCGTCTGGGCATCGGCTCGCCGCTGCAGGCCAATCCGTCGATCGCCCTCGGCACGTCGGAAGTGACGGTGCTGGAGATGACGGGGGCCTATGTGCCTTTCGCCAACGGCGGCAACGGCGTCATCCCGCATGTCATCAACCGCATCCGCACCACCAATGGCCGGGTGCTCTACCGGCGCACGCCGGTCAATCCGGGCCGGGTCGTCGAGCCGCAATATGTGGCGATGATGAACGCCATGATGCACGAGACCACCGTTACCGGCTCGGCCCGATCGCTGCGCCTGCCCGGCTGGACCGCCGCCGGCAAGACCGGCACGAGCCAGGATTTCCGCGACGCCTGGTTCCTCGGTTATACCGGCCGCTATGTCGCGGGCGTCTGGCTCGGCAATGACGACGGCCAGCCGACCAAGCGCCTGTCCGGCGGCACGCTGCCGGTCGAGATCTGGAACCGCGTCATGGCCGAGGCCCATCGCGGCCAGCCGCCGGTGGACCTGCCGGGCAACTGGCGCGCCTATGGGGCTCCCTCGCGCGCCGTGCCTGGCGAGGTTCTCGACCAGCCGATGGTGATGAACCAACCGGGCCAGGCGCCGCGCCGCGTCGCGGGCCGGCCGAGCGAACCCGAGGACCGCGGCGACGTGATCCGGCCGCCGCCGGGCGGCGGCCTGTTCGAGCGCTTCTTCCGCTAGGCTCCTTCACCGTTTCGCGGCAACAGGGAAAGACCCAGTTTCCCGTTTGACGGGGTTTCGTGACGCGAACGCTGCCGGCTCTTCGCCCGAAGAACGCCGTCGGCGCATGGGCCGCAAAGGCAGCCCGAGCCTTGCATCGCCCGACCGGCACCCTACATCGCGTGTGCCGGCACTGCCTGCGAGGAAGATTCGCCATGCGCAAGTTCATCTGGTGGGGCACGGGAATCGCGGTCGCCTTGTGGTCGATCGTCGCCTATGTCGCCTATGCACTGGTCGACCTGTTCGGGTCGAGCGCGGCCGGCTACGGCAGCGTGCCCGGCTTCACGCCCGACACCTATTCCTTCGGCTGGTTCGCCGAGGCGCTGCACAGCCTCGGCCTGTCGGTGGTACTGCTGGTCTGGCTGGTCGGCACGCTCGGCATCCTGGCCGGCGCCGGCATCGGCCATGCCATGACCCGCCGCCGCCAGGACAGCCTGCCCGGCAGGCGGAGCTGGGGCTCGACCATTCCGTCGGGACCGCCGGGCCGGCCCGGCTGGCGCGATCCGCGCGCCCAGCGCTGAGGCGCCACAGCCTCATTCGGCGTCGGGCTGCGCCCCCGGGCTCGCCTTGGCAAAGGCATCGAGCGCCATGCAGGCCTCGTTCACCGCCAGAAGTTTCGGAAAATCGTCGAGCGGCACGTTGAAGCGGCGGGCGTTGAAGACCTGCGGCACGATGCAGAGGTCGGCGACGGTCACCGCCGCGCCGAAGGAATAGGGCCCCGGCGCGATCATCTGCTCGAGCGCGGCGAAGCCGTCGCGGATGAAATGGCCGTACCATTTGGCGATCGCCTCGGGCGGCTGGCCCATGACGTCGCGCAGATAGCCCGTCGTGCCCGGATTGTTCAGGGGATGGATGTCGCAGGCGACCAGCAGTGCCGCGGCGCGGGCGCGGGCGCGCAGCACCGGATCGGCCGGCAGCAGCGGCGGCTCCGGCCTGATCTCGTCGAGATATTCGATGATCGCGAGCGACTGGGTGAGGACCGCCTCGCTCCCGGCATGGTCCACGACAAGGCTCGGCAGACGGCCCTGGGGATTGACCGCCCGATAGGCCGGCTTCTTCTGCTCGCCGCCATCGCGGACAAGATGGACCGGAACGGCCTCGTAGCTCAGTCCCTTGAGGTTGAGCGCGATGCGGACGCGGAAGGCCGCCGAGGAACGGAAATAGGTGTAGAGCTTCATGGCCGGACTCCCCTGCCGAAATGCCGTTTTCGATGTCTGCGCCCGTCAGCCGTCGCCGAGCAATTGCAGGCCGCGGGCGGTGAGCTTGCCGATGAGGCTGTCGAGCGCGGTTCGCTCGGCGACCGTCAGGCCCTCGGTCAGGCTCGCCGCGAAGGTCAGCGCCACCGGCACGAGGTCGTCATAGATCGCCCGGCCGGGCGCGGTCAGCGACAGGAAGGCTTCGCGCAGGTCCTGCCGGTTGGCCCGCCGGCGGACCAATCCGCGCTCCTCGAGAATGGCGACGGCGCGCGACACCTTGGTCTTGTGCATGCGGCTGTGGGCGCCGATGTCCTTGGCGGTCAGCGAGCCGAACTGGCCGAGCGTCGCCATGACCCGCCATTCGGGAATGCCGATGCCGTAGCGTTCGGCATAGATGCGCGCGAGGCCCTGGCTGACCACCGTCGCCAGCACGTTCAGCCGGTAAGGCATGAAGGTTTCCAGCTCCAGCCTCGCGGCCGCGCCTTTCGATCCCTGCCCGACCTCAGCATCCATGCGACCATTCCCCTGCCGGCGGTGCCGCGCCGGCGAGCCGATCCTAGGTGGCGGCGCCGATGCGTGCAACGCGCAGGCCTCAAGGCGCTGGCCAATCCCGCCGCGACAGGCTTTGATGGATGCGTCCGGGCCAATGCCGGCCGCGGGCGCGAAATCGAAAGCTGCAGGGGTCGCCGCCCATGAAACTTGCCTCGCTGAAGCACGGCCGTGACGGACGGCTGGTGGTGGTGTCCCGGGACCTCACGCGCGCCACCGACGCCTTCCCGGTCGTAGCGACGCTGCAGGCCGCACTCGACGACTGGGAGCGATACGGGCCGCGCCTCGCCGACCTCGCCGAGCAGCTCGAGATCGGCTCGGTGCCTTCGTTCCGGTTCCACGAGCACGACTGCATGAGCCCGCTGCCGCGGGCCTTCCAGTGGGCCGACGGCTCGGCCTATGTGAACCACGTCGCCCTGGTGCGGCAGGCGCGCGGCGTCGAAATGCCGCCCTCGTTCTGGACCGATCCCCTGATGTACCAGGGCGGCTCCGACACGTTTCTCGGCCCGCGCGACCCGATCCCGCTGCCGGACGAAGCCCATGGCATCGATTTCGAAGGCGAGGTGGCGGTGATCACCGGCGACGTGCCGATCGGCGTCACCCCGGCGCAGGCGCGCGGCCTGATCCGCCTCGTCATGCTGGTCAACGATGTCAGCCTGCGCAACCTGATCCCGGCCGAGCTCGGCAAGGGTTTCGGCTTCTTCCAGTCGAAACCGTCGAGCGCGTTCTCGCCGGTCGCGGTCACGCCCGACGAACTCGGCGATGCCTGGCGGGACGGCAAGCTCAACCGGCCGCTGCTCGCCTTCTATAACGGCGAACCGTTCGGCAAGCCCGAGGCCGGCGTCGACATGACCTTCGATTTCGGCACGCTGATCGCCCACGCCGCCAAGACGCGCGCGCTCGGCGCCGGCACGATCGTCGGCTCGGGGACCGTATCCAACCGCGACGCCGATGGCGGTCCCGGCCGAACCATCGCCGATGGCGGGCTCGGCTATGCCTGCATTGCCGAGCTGCGCACGGTGGAAACCATCCGCGACGGCGAGCCGAAGACGCCGTTCATGCGTTTCGGCGACGCGGTGCGCATCGAAATGAAGGATGCCAGGGGTCATTCGATTTTCGGCGCCATCGACCAGATCGTCCGGAAACATCACCCATGACGATGGCCTCCGCCGCCGGGCCGGTCGACCTGGCCGACATTGCCGCGCGCTTCGACCTCAGGGCGCCGCCCGCGGGCTTCGTCGAGGATCCCTTCCCCGTCTATCGGGCGCTGCGCGAGCATCAGCCGGTCAAGCGGATGCCCGATGGCTCGGTCTTCCTGACCCGGCATGCCGATCTCGAGGCGGTCTACAAGGACACGGCCACCTTCTCCTCCGACAAGCGCGCCGAGTTCGGGCCGAAATACGGCGACAGCCCGCTGTTCCGCCACCATACGACGAGCCTCGTCTTCAACGATCCGCCGCTGCATACGCGCGTGCGCAAGATCCTCGCCGGCGCGCTCAATCCACGCGCCGTCTCGGCGCTGGAACCCGACGTCGTCGGCCTGGTCGACCGGCTGATCGCGGCCATGGCCGGGCGCGGCACGGTCGACCTCATCGAGGATTTCGCCGCGGCCATTCCGGTCGAGGTGATCGGCAATCTGCTGGCCGTGCCGCATGACGAGCGCGAGCCCCTGCGCGACTGGTCGCTCGCCATTCTCGGCGCGCTCGAGCCGGTGCTGACGGACGAGCAGATGGCGCGCGGCAACGCCGCCGTCACCGCTTTCCTCGGCTATCTTGAAACGCTGGTGGCGCGCCGCCGGCGCGCGCCCGGCGATCCCGACAAGGACGTGCTGACCCGGCTGATCCAGGGCGAGGCCGACGGCGACCGCCTGTCGGAGATCGAGCTCCTGGAGAACTGCATCTTCATCCTGAATGCCGGCCACGAGACCACCACCAACCTGATCGGCAATGCGCTCTGGCTGCTCGACCGCTGGCCGCAGGAGCGGGCCCGGCTGATCGCCGATCCCAGCCTCGCGCGCACGGCGGTGGAAGAGGCGCTGCGGCTGGAAAGCTCGAACCAGCTCGGCAATCGCATCACCACCGGGCCGGCCGTGGTCGGCGGCGAGGCGCTTTCCGCAGGCACCCGCCTGACGCTGTGCATCGGGGCCGCCAATCGCGACCCCGCGGTGTTCGCCGATCCCGACCGCTTCGATATCGGCCGGCAGCCGAACCGGCATCTCGGCTACGCCTCGGGGCCACATCAATGCGTCGGCATGGCTGTCGCGCGTCTGGAGGGCCGCGTCGCCCTGGGCCGTTTCATCGCCCGCTTTCCGTGCTATCGGCTGACCGGAACAGCGGTGCGGACCGGACGCCTGCGTTTTCGCGGCTTCCAGTCGCTGCCCGCCCTTCTGGAGTAGATCCATTGAGCAAGGCCTTTGCGTCCACCGCCGATCTCGGCCCGAAAAAGATCTCGTTCGATCAGCTCGGCGAAGGGCTCTTCGCCTATACCGCCGAGGGCGATCCGAATTCCGGCATCATCGTCGGCGACGACGGCTGCATGGTGATCGACGCCCAGGCGACGCCGGCCATGGCGGGCGACGTCATCGCCAGGGTGCGCGAGGTCACCGACAAGCCGATCAAATATGTGGTCCTGTCGCACTATCACGCGGTGCGCGTGCTCGGAGCCTCGGCCTATGACGGCGCCACGATCATCGCCTCCGAGGCGACGCGCGGCCTGATCGTCGAGCGCGGCGAACAGGACAAGGCGAGCGAGATCGGCCGCTTTCCGCGGCTGTTTCCGGGTGCCGAGTCGATTCCGGCCGGCCTCACCTGGCCGCATGTCACCTTTCCGCGCGAAATGACCGTCTGGCTCGGCAAGCGGGCGGTGCGGCTGCTGCATCTCGGTCGTGGCCACACCGCCGGCGACATCGTCGCCCTGGTGCCCGATGCCGACGTCGCCTTCACCGGCGATCTCGTCGAATATCATTCGGCCTGCTATTGCGGCGACGCCCATTTCAAGGACTGGCCTGGAACGCTCGACGCGATCGCCGCCCTCGATGCGAAGGCCATCGTGCCGGGCCGCGGCGCCGCTCTGACCACGCCGGCCATGGTCAAGGACGGGCTCAGCCTGACCCGCGACTTCCTGTCGACGCTCTATGCCTCGGTCTCCGACAGCGTCGCGCGGAAGCGCTCGCTGAAAGAGGCCTTCGACGCCGCCCGCACGGCGATGGACCCGAAATTCGCGTCCTTCGCCATCTACGAGCACTGCCTGCCGTTCAATGTCTCCCGCGCCTATGACGAAGCCAGCGGCATCGACTGGCCGGTCATCTGGACCGACGTCCGCGATCGCGAGATGTGGGCGAAGCTCCAGGACTGAGCGCGCCGGGTGGATCATGCCGATCGGAATTCTCGCGGGCCTTGCCGCCGGCGCGCTGTGGGGCCTGACCTTCGTCGCGCCGCTGATGGTCGCGCCCTATCAGCCGCTCGACCTCGTCGTGCTGCGCACCCTGGTGTTCGGCCTGATGTCGCTCGCCATCCTGGCGCTGCGCGGATTTCGTGACGTTGCCGCCCTGCCGCGCGGCATGGGCCTGACACTGATCCTGCTCGGGGCCGCCGGCTTCAATCTCTATTTCGCGCTGATCGCGCTCGCCGTGCCGCGCGCCGGAACGGCGATCGTCGCGCTGATCATCGGCGCCCTGCCGGTCGCCATGGCGCTCGGCGGCAACCAGGGCTCCGACCGCCTCTCGCCGAAGCGGCTCGTGCCGCCGCTGGCGGCCATCGCCCTGGGACTTGCCATCGTCAACGGCGCCGCGCTCGGCGCGGCCCCGCCCACCGGCCGGATCGGCATAGCCGCCGGCGTGCTGATGGCCGTGGGCGGCTTTCTCAGCTGGTACTGGTACGGCATGCGCAATGCCGCGGTGCTGCGCCGCGGCGAGGTCAAGGCCGATGCCGTCGGCTGGACGGCGCTGACGGGGGCAGCGACGCTCGTCAGCCTGCCGCTGCTGGCCGCCGTCGCCTGGTTCTCGGGGCTTTCCGCCGTGCCGAGCCTTGGCCTCGATCCGGCGCGGCTGGGCCCGCTCGTCGCCTGGAGCTTCGCCGTCGGGCTCGCCTCCTCGTTCCTCGCGACCTGGCTCTGGTCGATCGCCTCGACCCGCCTGCCGGTTTCGCTGGCGGCCCAGCTCATCGTTTCCGAGACGCTGTTCGGCCTTTTCTACGGCTTTGCCCATGCCGGACGCCTGCCGACACCGGCGGAGGCCGCGGCCATCGTGCTGCTGGTCGGCGGCGTGATCGGCGCGATCCGCGCCTTCATGCCGGCGGCGGACGCAGCCGGCGCGCCCGGCCATTGACGGGTTCGAGACGGCCGCGCCCGCGGTCAGCGGACGCCGCGGTCCCAGAGATTGCGGGTGATCTGGACGAAGGCGGTCGAGCGCAGGCCGGCATCGTTCATCGCGGCCGCGATCTTGGTCATCAGCACCGGGTCGCCCGAGGCAATCGCCACGTCAAGCATGATCGCCCATTCGTCGTCGGCCGGCTCCTCGCCCTTGTTGCCGGCGGCGATGTCCTGCATGCGCGCCGTCAGCCGCTCCACCCGTGCCATGTACTCCTTGGCGCCGGTCGAGGTGATGCGGGCGGCGAGCGCATCGACGGTCGCCTTCGGCCCCTTGCCGACGATCGAGCGCCAGAGCGTCTCGAACATGACGCCGATACGCTCCTGGTCGAAGGTGACGCGGTTCAGCTCGTCGAGCCGGCCGGTGCTGACGAAGAGCTCGCGGGCCTGATCGACCGCGCCCTGCGCGACCAGCATTTCGAGCACCGTGTCGATCACCGCGCCCCGCGCCGGCCCGGCCGTGTCGGCCGCGGCCGCCACGGCCACCAGCTTGTCGACCGGCAGCGCGCGCATCTGGCCGATATCCTCGTCGATCGACACGGTCTCGCCGGCCGGCAGCTTGAGCGCGGGGCCGAGGAGACGGAGCCAGTCGGCCCGGCCCTCGCGCATGAGGACGCGCAGGAGCTTGCTCGCCCCTTCCGTATCGGCCGCGGTGTCGAAGGCGGGCCGGCCGGCAAGGCCGACCTTGAAGGCCTCGATATTGCCGGCCGCGACCGCGCCGCGCAGGAAAGTGTCCCAGCTCTCGCGGCGGGCCGTGTCGGCATCGTCGAACGGCACCGTCTGGTTGGCGCGGGCGCCGCGCGCCCATTCGTCGATCGAGCGACCGATCGCCTGGTCGCCGCGGGCGCCGGCCTGCAGCGCCTGCGCGAGCCGGCGCGTGAACCGGTCCTTGATGCCCGCCGCGACTGCGTCGGCCTCGGCCGGCGCGCGCGCCAGCGCAATTTCCAGGATCTCCAGCTTCAGGTCGTCCCGGCTGTCGGTCTCGACCAGCCGGTCGACCCGCGCCAAAGCCTCGCGCACCCGGCCGGCGCGGGCCTCGTCGAGAATCAGGACGGACGGTTCGGCGAGCGCGTCCGGCTGGGCGCGGTCGAGGCCGAGCTCCCGATAGGCGCCGGGAAAGTCGCCCTTGCGGGCCAGGTGCTCGGCGCGCACCGGCACGATGCGCTCCTTGATGCCGTCGACGGTCGCGATCGCCGCCCAGGCCTCGTAGCGCTGCATCCAGCGGTCGCGCGCCGCCAGATCGGGATCGGCGGCAATGAAGGCTTCGAAGGCGGCCGTCGCCGCCCAGCCTTCGGCCTCGTCGCGCGCGGCCGCGAGCGCGAGCTCGGCGGTGCAGCTCGGCTGCGGCTTGGCGATGCAGGCCGCCTGGTCGACATTGACCTCCAGCCTGTGCCCCGGTGTCTGCGCGATCGCCGCCGCGGCGAGACCGAGCGCAACCGTTGCGACGGTCGCGAGCATGACGGAGCGCAGGACACGGGTCATTTCAAAGCCTCGATATCGTTGCTGGAGCAGTCTGGTGATACCCGGTGTCGTTTTGATTTCGCCGCCTGCCCGGCATCTGATATCGAGGTGAGGCGAACGGTGAAATCGCGACACTGAAAGCGCGTACAAGACAGAACGGAAGAACGCAACGTGCGGTTCCGGAAAGGAAAGCGGGCGCTGATTCGCAGCACTCGCCCGCACCGCAGTCGTCGTGTATAAGCCGCGATCCTGATCGGAACGTGTCCATCGCGGCACGACCCGATCATTATTGACGATCATTGTGATGCGTCGAGCCCCTTAGGAGGATGACATGGGCGAGCGTTGGAGCCCGTCGAGCTGGCGGTCGAAGCCGATCCTGCAGGTGCCGGTCTACAAGGACCAGGCTGCCCTTCAGGAGGTTGAGAAGCGCCTTGCGGGCTTTCCTCCGCTCGTTTTTGCGGGCGAGGCGCGCAATCTGACGAGAGCCCTCGCAAAAGTCGCAAAAGGCGAGGCCTTCCTCCTGCAGGGCGGTGACTGCGCCGAAAGCTTCGCCGAGCACGGCGCCGACAATATCCGCGACTTCTTCCGCGCCTTCCTGCAGATGGCCGTGGTGCTGACCTATGCCGGCGGCATGCCGGTGGTCAAAGTCGGCCGCGTCGCGGGCCAGTTCGCCAAGCCGCGTTCGTCCGACACCGAGACGATCGACGGCGTAAGCCTGCCTTCCTATCGCGGCGACATCATCAACGACATCGCCTTCACGACGGAAGCGCGCGAGCCCGATCCGCAGCGGCAGGCCATGGCCTATCGCCAGTCGGCCGCCACGCTCAATCTGCTGCGCGCCTTCGCCTATGGCGGCTATGCCAACCTGGACAACGCGCTGAAGTGGATGCTCGGCTTCGTCAAGGACAGCCCGGCGACCGACAAGTACCGGCACCTGGCCGAACGGATCCAGGAAGCGCTGGACTTCATGCGTGCCTGCGGCATCGATCCGGAAGCCCATCCGGAAATGCGCACGACCGAGATGTTCACCAGCCACGAGGCGCTGCTGCTCGGCTACGAGGAGGCGCTGACCCGCGTCGATTCGACCAGCGGCGACTGGTACGCGACCTCCGGCCACATGCTGTGGATCGGCGATCGCACACGCCAGCCCGACCATGCTCATGTCGAATATTTCCGCGGCGTGCAGAACCCGATCGCCTTCAAGTGCGGGCCGAGCCTCGACCCGGACGGCATGCTGCGCCTGCTCGACATCCTCAATCCCGAGGACAAGGCCGGCCGGATCACGCTGATCTGCCGGTTCGGCGCCGACAAGGTCGAAAAGCACCTGCCGGCGCTGGTCCGGGCGGTGGCGCGCGAAGGCCGCACCGTGGTCTGGTCGTGCGATGCCATGCACGGCAACACGATCAAGTCGGCCAACAGCTACAAGACCCGCCCGTTCGACCTGATCATGAGCGAGATCGAGCAGTTCTTCGCCATCCACGAGGCCGAAGGCACCTATGCCGGCGGCATCCACCTGGAAATGACCGGCAAGAACGTCACCGAATGCACCGGCGGACGGGCGGCGATCACCGATACCGACCTCTCCGACCGCTACCACACCCACTGCGACCCGCGGCTCAATGCCGAACAGGCGCTGGAAGTGTCGTTCAAGGTGGCCGAGCTCCTGAAGCGCCAGCGGCTCAGCCGCGGCCCGGGCGTCCGCGAGGCCGCCGAGTAAAAGGCGGCGCCTGCGATACGAACGAAAGCCCGTGCCGGCGACCGGTACGGGCTTTTTTTTCGACTGACGGGCGCTGCGGTCAGTACTTGATGCCGACGCCGGCGCGCACAGTATGCAGCGTCATCGCGACGCCGCCGAGGCTCGGCACGCGCAGATACTGATATTCGCCGCGCACGAAGATATTGTCGGTGATCAGCGCCTCGAGGCCACCGCCGGCGACGAAACCGAAACCAGTCGCATTCGGAGACGACGTGGTATTGAGCGGCGGATCGCCGGTGATCGGCGTGAACGGCCTTGTCCAATCGACGCCATCAGTCGGTGCCGTATCGATGCGCGAGGAGCCAGCATCATAGGAAATCGAGGTGCTGCCGCGAGCCAGGGCGACGCCTACGGTCACGTAGGGCATGAAACGGCCGTAGGCCCAGCCGGCCCGCAGTCGCGCGGTGAAATAGTCCTGCAGATATGCGGAAACTGATACTCGCTGCGAGAAAGCGTCGGTGAAGCCGGACGAGGGATAGAGGACCGCGTAGGGCTGAGTCCAGGACCTGGTGCCGCCTCGCCCGCCACCAACGCGCGTATAATCGACCTCGAAGCCGACAACCGCATCCTCGAATTGTGCCTGATAGCCCGCGAAGAGACCGAAGATCGTCGGCGACGATCTGACCGCGCCAACCTGGATCATGTCCGGCGCTGCTGGCAGATTGCTTGCCGAACTGCCGAGGTAGATCAGACCCGTCAAGCGGCGCGTCGCCTCCGAACGCGCAGCCGAATTGCCGTCGAAATTCGCCGAACCGACACCGCCGTGAATACCGCCATAGAGGCCGCCCCAGTTCGGGCCGCTCGCCTCGTAGGCCGGCAGCGAGCCGCGCAGCGCCATGTCGGCGGCCGTTGCCCCCGTCGTCGCGGCCAGGACGGCCGCGAGCGCCGTCGCTCCCAAAGCGGCCGATGCACGCCTTGCCATGACCTGTTCCTCCAGCGCCGGAATCGGCCGCAGCGACCAATGCCGAACAGCTCATTCATGGATCATCAAGGTTACCGCCGCGTTAATCACATGTCCGGCCACGTCAAGACGAGGCGGGCTTCGGCCAACGCAAAGCCGCAAGACCGCTGCGGCATTGAGAACGGCCCGGCCCCGGTCTACATCATGACCTCATGTCCCAGCCTCCCTCCTCGCTCCGCATCGCGATCGCCCAGCTCAACCCGGTGATGGGCGACGTCACCGGCAATCTCGCCAAGGCCCGGGCGGCGCGCGCCGAAGCCGCGGCGGGCAAGGCCGACCTCCTCGTCTTCTCCGAGCTGTTCATCTCCGGCTATCCGCCGGAGGACCTGGTGCTCAAGCCGGCCTTCCAGGCGGCCTGCCGGCAGGCGACCGAGGCGCTCGCCCGCGAGACGGCGGATGGCGGACCGGCCCTGATCGTCACGACCCCCTGGGCCGACGGCGGCCATGTCTACAATGCCGCGGTCTATTGCGACGCCGGCCTGATCCAGGCCGTGCGCTACAAGGTGGACCTGCCGAACTATTCGGTGTTCGACGAGAAGCGCGTCTTCGCGCCGGGACCGCTGCCCGGACCGATCAACATCCGCGGCGTCCGCATCGGCGTGCCGATCTGCGAGGACATCTGGGCGCCCGACGTGGTCGAGACCCTCTCGGAAACCGGCGCGGAGCTGCTGATCGTGCCGAACGGCTCGCCCTATCGCGAGAGCGTCTATGACGAGCGGATGAACGCGATCGTCGCGCGCATTGCCGAAGCCGGCCTGCCGATGATCTATCTGAACCAGGTCGGCGGGCAGGACGAGCTCGTCTTCGACGGCGCCTCGCTGGCCGTCAATGCCGACCACAAGCTCGCGCTGCAGCTGCCGGCGTTCAAGGAAGCCTTCGCCATCGTCGAGGCAAAAAAGAGCGGCGGGCGCTGGAGCGTCTCCGGACCGATCGAGAGCCATGCCAGCGGCGACGAGGCCAACTACCAGGCCTGCGTGCTGGGCCTGCGCGACTATGTCGAGAAGAACCGCTTTCCCGGCGTGGTGCTCGGCCTGTCCGGAGGCATCGATTCGGCGCTGTGCGCGGCGATTGCCGTCGATGCCCTCGGCGCCGGCCGCGTCCACTGCGTGATGCTGCCCTATATCTACACGTCGGAGGAATCGCTCGCCGACGCCCTCGCCTGCGCCCGGGCGCTCGGCGTGCGCTACGACGTGCTGCCGATCGCCGACGCGGTGAAGGGTCTCGAAGCGGCGCTCGATCCGCTGTTCCAGGGTACCAAGCGCGACATCACCGAGGAAAACCTGCAGAGCCGGGCCCGCGGCACCATCCTCATGTCGATCTCCAACAAGTTCGGCGCGATGGTGGTGACGACCGGCAACAAGAGCGAGATGTCGGTCGGCTACGCCACCATCTATGGCGACATGAACGGCGGCTACAATCCGATCAAGGATCTCTACAAGACGGAGGTGTTCCGCCTCTGCGCGCTGCGCAACCGCTGGAAGCCGGACGGCGCGCTCGGCCCCGACGGTCAGGTGATCCCCGCCAACATCATCGTGAAGCCGCCATCCGCGGAATTGCGCGAGAACCAGAAGGACCAGGATTCGCTGCCGCCCTATGACGTCCTGGACGCGATCCTCGAACGCCTGGTCGAAAGGGAGGCGTCGGTCGCCTCGATCGCCGCCGAAGGCTATGATCTGGAGACGGTCAAGAAGGTGGAGCGGCTTCTCGCCATCGCCGAATACAAGCGGCGCCAGGCAGCTCCGGGCGTCAAGGTGACGGCGCGCAATTTCGGCCGCGACCGCCGCTATCCGATCGTCAACCGCTTCCGCGACCCGGGCACGGCGCTGCCCGGCCCCGACCTTGCCGTGATGAGCCCGAACGCCGCCCCGCGGCTCGACGTCGTCGACTTCTGACCTGCCCTGCCGGGTGAGGCGCGCGACATCTGTGGACGGCCGGCCACGGCGGGCGGCGGCATCGGCCATCAGGCCGATGGAACCGCTCTAAACACTGGACCTTCGCAGCCGGCCGCGCTATCCGCCTTGGCACGTTTCACCCGGACCCCTGCCCATGAGCGATCCCGAGGCTCTCAAGCGCGATGCCGCCGCCAAGGCGCTGTCCTTCGTCGAGGACGGCATGCGTCTCGGCCTCGGCACCGGCTCGACCGCCAAACATTTCGTCGACCTGCTCGCCGAGCGGGTCGCCGGCGGCCTGAAGGTCGTGGGCGTGCCGACGTCGGAAGTGACGCGCCGGCAGGCCGAAAGCCTGCGGGTGCCGCTGACGACGCTCGACGAGACGCCTGAGCTCGACCTGACCGTCGATGGCGCCGACGAGATCGATCCTCAGCTCAACCTGATCAAGGGGGGCGGCGGGGCGCTGCTCCGGGAAAAGATCGTCGCGGCCGCCTCGCGGCGCATGATCGTCATTGCCGACGCCTCCAAACAGGTCCAGACTCTCGGCCGTTTCGCCCTGCCGATCGAGGTCAACGGCTTCGGCCTGGAAGCGACGAAACGGGCGATCGCCCGGGTGCTCGCCGAGGCCGGCTGCCCGGGCCCGCTGAATCTGCGCAAAACCTCCGACGGCCATGTTTTCGTCACGGACGGCGGTCACATGATCCTGGATGCGGCCTGCGACAGGATTCCCGATCCGGCCGGGCTCGCATCCCGCCTTCACACCGTGCCAGGCGTCGTTGAGCACGGATTGTTCATCGGTCTTGCCAGTTTTGCGATCATTGCTTCCCCTGGCGGCGCGGAGGTCGTAGGACGTGTCTAACGCCGACGCAGCCGTGGCCTCTTGCGGCCGTTCGCTCTCTCGAGGAGTTCTTTGATGTTCGCCCGTTCGTTCGCCGCTGCCGCGCTGGCCGCCGCCGCCATGGCTGCGCCGACCGCCGTCCTGGCGCAGAATGCACCTGTCCAGCGCCCGGGTGCGCTGATCGCCCAGGCGCCGGCCGCCCAGCCGCAGGCTCCGCAGCCCTCGGCGGAGCAGGTCGCGCTCGCCCGCCAGGTGGTCGAGCTGTCGGGTGCCTCGACCTCGTTCGAGAACGTCATCCCGGCCTTCATCGAGCAGGCCAAGGCGATGTTCCTGCCGACCAATCCCGATCTCGGCCGCCAGTTCAACGAGGTCGGCGAGCAGCTCAAGACCGAGTTCCAGCCGCGCGTCAACGAGCTGATCCAGTCGATCTCGGTGGCCTATGCCCAGCGCTTCACCCTCGACGAGCTGAAGCGGATCCTGGCCTTCTACCAGTCGGCCGAAGGCCAGAAGCTGGTGCGCACGGTGCCCTCCATCATGGAGGAGACTTTTGCCCGGTCGCAGCAGTGGAGCCAGGTCGTCACCCGCGACCTCGTCCAGCGCTTCCGCGAGGAGTTCCAGAAGCGCGGCATCCGGCTCTGAGCCGGGACGCCGGCCACCGGCGGAACGCAACGCTATCGGATCGAAGGCCGGCCTTGCGCCGGCCTTCTTTTTTGCCGCAGGCGGCGCGGATCAGTCTTCATCCGCCTTCATGGTCCAGCCGAGCTTCCGCCAGAGCAGCGGGCCGAGCAGGGCGATGGCGGCAAGGGCCAGCAGCGCCGCCGAAACCGGGCTGGTGACGAGCACGGTCGGATCGCCGTTCGACAGCTGAAGCGCCCGGCGCAGCTGCGTCTCGGCCATCGGGCCGAGGATCATGCCGACAATGACCGGCGCGATCGGATAGTCGAACCGGCGCATGAGGAAGGCGAGAAGGCCGAGCGCCAGGACGCAGGCGAGCTCGATCAGCGAGCCCTTCGCCGCCAGCACGCCGACCGTCGCGAACATGAGAATGCCGCCATAGAGCCAGGGGCGGGGGATCATCAGGAGCCGCACCCAGACGCCGACCAGCGGCAGGTTGAGCACGATCAGCATGACATTGGCGATGAACAGCGAGGCGATGAGACCCCAGACGACGTCGGGCGAATTGACGAAGAGCAGCGGCCCCGGCTGCAGATTGTACTGCTGGAAGCCGGCCAGCATGATCGCTGCGGTGGCGGTGGTCGGGATGCCCAGGGTGAGGAGCGGCACCAGCGTGCCGGCGGCCGCAGCATTGTTGGCAGCTTCCGGCCCCGCCACGCCCTCGATGGCGCCCTTGCCGAACTCCTCCGCATGGGGGCTGAGCTTCTTTTCCGTGGCGTAGGAGAGGAAGGTCGGGATTTCGGCGCCGCCCGCCGGCAAGGCGCCGATCGGGAAGCCGAAGGCCGTGCCGCGCAGCCAAGGCTTCCAGGACCTCCGCCAGTCCTCCGCCGTCATCCAGAGCGAACCGCGGATCGCCTCCACCGTCTCGCTGCCGGCCCGTCCGCGCGAGGCCGCCACCGCCATGGCCTCGCCGACGGCGAACATGGCGACGGCGACCGTCGTCACCTCCAGGCCGTCGAGCAGGTCGGGCACGCCGAAGGCAAGGCGCGTCTGGCCGGTGAGCTTGTCGATGCCGACGAGGCCGAGCGTCAGGCCGACGGCGAGCGAGGTGATACCGCGCAGGCGCGACGAACCGAAAGTGGCCGACACGGTGATGAAAGCCACCACCATCAGCGCGAAATAGTCCTCGTAGCTGAAGGAGATGGCGATCTCGGCCAGGCTCGGCGCGAGCAGGGTCAGCAGCGCCGTGGCCAGGGTTCCGGCAACGAAGGAACCGATGGCGGCGGTCGCGAGAGCCGGACCGCCACGGCCGGCGCGGGCCATCTTGTTGCCCTCGAGCGCGGTGACGATGGAGGCGCTTTCGCCCGGCGTATTGAGCAGGATCGACGTGGTCGAGCCGCCATACATGCCGCCGTAATAGATGCCGGCGAACATGATGAGCGAGCCGCCGGGATCCATCTTGAAGGTGACGGGCAGGAGCAGGGCCACCGTCATGGCCGGGCCGATGCCGGGCAGCACCCCGACGGCGGTGCCGAGCGTGACCCCGATCAGCGCGAACAGGAGGTTGGACGGCTGGGCCGCGATGGCAAGGCCATTGAGCAGGGCGTCGAAAGTTTCCATTCGCTTGGCGCTCAGAACAGGGTTTCGACAAAGCCCGAAGGCAGGGTCAGGCCGAGCAGGCGGACGAAGCCGAGATAGACGACGAGCGCCAGCGCCGCGCCGACCAAGAGATCGACGAGCGTGCGGGCCGAGCCGAAAGCCCGCGCCGTCGCCGCGAACAGGACGGCGGCCCCCGGCACGAAACCCGCCGTCTTGATCAGGCCGATCATCGCGGCGAGGCCGCCGCCGATCCACAAGACCGCGCCCCAGTCGTCGTCCTCGCGCGCGGGCACCTCGCCGCGCAGGCCCTCGCGTATGGTGAGCCCGCCGAGCACGGCCAGCAGGATGCAGACGGCGAAGGGCGCCATTTGCGGGCCGATGGCCTGGTTGCCGAAACTCGCCCTGAGTTCCCAGGACTGCCAGAGCACCACGGCGGCGACCGCGATCAGCCCGATGCCGATGGCGATGACGGCCCGGTCGGGCCCGGCGCGACGGCCCTCCTCCATCAGGTCCTCACCAGTCCGACCTGACGCAGCACGGCGTCGACCCGCTTGACCTCGTCGGCAAGGAAGGTCGCGAAGGCCTGACCGTCGAGATAGGTGTTCTCCCAGCCCTTCTGTGCCAGCTGGTTCGCCCAGGCCTCGGACTTGGCCATGTCGCTCACCACCTTGGTCAGGCTCGCACGCTGCGCGTCGCTCAGATCGGGCCCGCCGAAGACGCCGCGCCAGTTCTGAACGACCAGGTCGAAATCGGCATCCGCGAGGGTCGCCCCCGGCAGGCCGGCGGTGCCTTTCGGCGCCGCGATGCCGATCCAGCGCAGCCGGCGGCCCTTGACGTGCTGCTCGAACTCGCCGATGCCGCTGACCCCGACCGTCACCCGGCCGGAAATGATCGCGGCCAGCGCCTCGCCGCCGCCGGAATGAGCGATGTAGTTGACCTTGGAGCCGTCGGCGCCAGCCTTGCTGGCGAAGGCGGCAGCGGTAATGTGGTCGACACCGCCGGCGGAGCCGCCGCCCCAGCTCACCTTGGTCACGTCGGCCTTGATCGCGTTGACGAGATCGGCGACCGACTTGATCGGCGAATTCTGCGCGACCACCAGCGCCTGCCATTCGCCGGTGAGGCGCGCGATCGGCGTCACGTCGCCGAGCGTCACCGGCGACTTGTTCATGAGGATGGCGCCGACCATGACGAAGCCGGACACCAGGAGGCCGGTCGGATCGCCCTTGAAGCCGTTGACGAACTGGGCGAGGCCGTTCATGCCGCCGGCACTCGGCACGTTCGTCACCTGCACCGAGCGCACCATCTGCTGGCCGGTGAGGACGGACTGGATCGTCCGGGCCGTCTGGTCCCAGCCGCCGCCGGGCGCGGCCGGGACGAGCAGCTTCAGTTCGGGCATCGCCTGGGCCAGCGCCGAGGAACCGAACATGGCAGCAAGGCCGGCCGCAGACGCGGCGACGGCCTGCCTTCGCGTCAAGACGCTCATCATATCCTCCCTGAATCGTTGGTCGACTTTCGCCGTCCCGGCCAGGGGCGGCCATAGAGGGGTAACCCGTATTTCGGCGCCCCAAGGGTCCGCCGCGCCACGCGCATGCCGGACCTGTCCTGCGGGACGGGCGATCTGTCGCCAGAGCGTTCCGATCGTTATGTTCCTGCCTGTGTTTCCAGATTCGGCACGCGCCCGGGCCGGACGAGACCCATTGAGACGGGCGTTCGATGCGAGAGGATGAAGCCATGGCCCATGATGTCGATCTGTTCGTCATCGGCGGCGGTTCCGGCGGGGTCCGCGCCGCCCGGATCGCGGCCGGTCATGGCGCCAAGGTCAAGATCGCCGAGGAATATCGGGTCGGCGGCACCTGCGTGATCAGGGGCTGCGTGCCGAAGAAGCTGATGGTCTATGCCTCGCAGTATCATGAACATTTCGAGGATGCCCGCGGCTTCGGCTGGACCGTCGGCGAGACCCGTTTCGACTGGGCGACGCTGATCGCCAACAAGGACAAGGAGATCGCCCGGCTGGAGGCGGCCTATCGCGCCAATCTGGAGCGGGCCGGTGTCGAGATCGTGCCCCAGCGCGCCGTGGTGACGGGGCCCCACAGCGTCCGCCTCGCCGACGGCAGCACGGTGACCGCCGGCACCATCCTGATCGCGACCGGCGCCTGGCCGTCCGACGACGACACGCTGGTCGGCCGCGAGCACATGATCTCCTCGAACGAGGTCTTCCATCTTGCCGAACGCCCCGACCATATCGTCATTGCCGGAGGCGGCTATATCGCGGTCGAATTCGCCGGCGTGTTCGCCGGGCTCGGCACGAAGGTGACGCTGGTCTATCGCGGCGAAAAGATCCTGCGCGGCTTCGACGAGGACCTGCGCGACCATCTCATGGCCGAATATGCCAAGAAGGGCATCACCCTCGTCATGGGCGAAACGTTCAGCCGCATCGACAAGACCGGCGACGGCTTCACCGTGCATTTCCGCAACGGCCATGCCCCGATCGCGACCGACCTCGTGCTCGGCGCCATCGGCCGGCGGCCGAACACGGCCGGCCTCGGCCTGGACACGGCGGGCGTCGCGCTCGACGAGATCGGCGCGGTCAAGGTCGACGCCGAGAGCCGCTCGTCGGTCGCCTCGATCTACGCCGTCGGCGACGTCACCAACCGGGTCAACCTGACGCCGGTCGCGATCCGCGAGGGCCATGCCTTCGCCGACACGGTGTTCGGCGGCAAGCGCTGGGCGGCCGACCATGCCAACATTCCGACCGCCGTCTTCTCGGAGCCCGAGATCGGCACGGTCGGCATCACGGAGACCGCTGCCCGCGCCTCCGGCCGGGCCGTCGACATCTACCGGGCCACGTTCAAGCCGATGAAGCACACTTTGAGCGGCCGCGACACGCGCATGCTGATGAAGCTCGTGGTCGACGGCGAGACGCAGAAGGTGTTGGGCGTGCACATTTGCGGGCCGGATGCGGGCGAGATGATCCAGCTCGCAGGCATCGCCGTGAAGATGGGCGCCACCAAGGAAGACTTCGATTCGACCATGGCGGTCCACCCGACCGCCGCGGAAGAGCTCGTCACCATGCGGACGCCGAGCGCGCGCTATCCGAGGGCGGGCTGAGCGGCGCCCTGCGGACCGTCGCCTGCGCCGGTCAGCGCCTCGATCATCGCCTTGAGCGCCCGGCCGAGCGGCTTGTCGCGCCGCAGCACCAGGACGAGCCGGCGCGACAGCCTGGGCGTCAGCGAGCGGACGACGAGGCCGTCCGCGGCGTCGTCCGGCACCGACAGGCGGGGCAGGATCGCCGCGCCGAGACCGGCCGCGACCAGTTGCTTGATCGCCTCGACGCTGCCGAGCGACATGACCGGCTGCAGCCGGATGCCCGAACGGGCGAACCATTCGTCGGCAAGCCGCCGGGTATTGGCGCCCGGCTCGTAGAGCAGCAGGGGCAGCCGCGACAGGGCTTCGGCGGTCACGGTTGCCGGCAGGGGTGGCCCGTCGCTCGCCTGAATGGCGACGAACTCGTCCTCGCAGACCGGCAGCGTTTCCAGCATCCGACCGGAAACCGGCAGGGTGACGAGGCCGATGTCGAGGAGATTGTCCTCCACCGCCTTCACCACATCGGCCGTGTTGCCGGTACTGACCGTGATCTCGATGGAGGGCAGGCGCTGGCGCAGGGCCCTGAGGATCGGCGGCAGGAGGTAGATGCAGGCGGTCGCGCCGGTGCCTAGCCGCACCCGGCCGACCGTACCCGAGGCATGGCGTGCCATGCCGTCGAGCATGGCGGCGACGACATCGTCGATGCGCGCGGCGTGGGCCATCAGCTCGCTGCCGGCGGCGGTCGGCCTGACCCGCCGGCCGACACGCTCCACAAGGCGGCTGCCGAGCCGCTTTTCCAGCTGGCGCACCGCGAGACTGACGGCGGGCTGGCTGATCCCGGCGCGCTCCGCCGCGGCCGAAAAGCTGCCGAGCTCGACGACATCGGCGAAGCGTCGGAGCTGGTCGAGGCTCAATCCGCTCATCTCAAACAAATCCTTATGCAGCGAATAATTTCCAGAAGCTTCCATTATGGGTGAGGCGGATGCAAGGTTGGTTTGCCGGCGTCGAGACCGGCCCAACCGGTTGACGGATCATGGCGTGGCTGCCGCAACGACTGGCCGGAATCGCGGTGGAGGTGGGACGCTATCTCGTCGCCTCGCCGCACTCGCGCCTGGCGCAATACCAGGCGCTGCGCGAACTCGACGACCGCCTGCTCGCCGATGTCGGACTGACGCGCGGCACGGTCACGGCCAGGGGTCTCCGGCCACTGCGCACCATGATAGGAAGCCATGATGGCGCCAGCCTTGAAGGAACGGACATGACGCTGAACGACGCGACGAAGGCCTCCGACATTCTGGTCCGCGACGCCCGGCCCGAAGACATGGCGGCAGTGCAGGCGATCTACGCGCATCATGTCCTGCATGGTCTCGCGACGTTCGAGGAAACGCCGCCCTCGGTGGACGAGATGCTGTCGCGCCGCAGCGCCGTGCTCGCCGCCGGGCTTCCCTATCTCGCCGCCGAACGGGGCGGCCGGATCGTCGGCTACAGCTACGCGACCAGCTACCGGCCACGCCCGGCCTATCGCCATACGATCGAGGACTCCGTCTATGTCGCCGACGGCCTCGGCGGCCAGGGCATCGGCACGCGGCTGCTCGGAACCCTCATCGCCCGCTGCGAGACCGGCCCGTGGCGCCAGATCCTGGCGGTCATCGGCGACAGCGGCAACAGCGGCTCGATCGCCCTGCACCGCCGGCTGGGCTTCCAGCCGGCCGGCACGCTCCGGTCCGTCGGCTTCAAGCTCGGCCGCTGGGTCGATACCGTGCTGATGCAGCGTGTGCTGGGCGACGGCAACGGCAGCCCGCCACGCTGAACGCGTCACCACGCGCCGTGCTGCCGCCTCCCGACCGCAAGCACCGGCGGGGATTCGCGCGGCCGGCGGCCTCGATTCCGCCGAATTGCAGATCGTGGTTAAACGGCGGTTGCCGTGGTGCGCCGCCGCGCCAATCGCACGCATAAGTTGCATTTCAGGAACGTGCAGGGAGCGGCGCACGCGGCGCCGATTGTGGCGCAAGCGGCTCCCAAGTCCGCGTTTCTCCCGACATTCGATCGCGCCGGAGCCGATGGGCAGGCCTGCAACCGATGCGGCGATTCCTTCCGGACCTATCCGATCGCCTGTGTTCCACAGGCCAGCCGTGGTCATTGAAGCATGTCGCGGCCGCACGGAAACGGCCTTGAAACCGTGTTCAATCGTTCACTGCAACCGTTTGTAAGGACTTGGGCCGCAAAAGCTCCCCCGCCCGCGCCGATGCCGCGTGCATCGCAGCGCATCCGGCCTCGCCGTCCCCAAACATCAACGGAATGTCATGCCATGCCATCGAGCTGGACCTCGTCCCTTGCCGCGGCCGCGCTGATGGCGCTCGTGCCCTTCGCCGCTGAAGCGGGCCCGAAGGACGAGGCGCAGGCGACGCTGGCGGCCTGGGAGGCCGCCTTTAACGCGGGCGATGCCGACGCGGTCGCGCGGTTCTACCTGCCGGATGCCACCGTGCACGGCCTGGTCAGCTCCACCCTGATCATTGGCGAGGAAGCGTTGCGCCGCTATTTCGCCGCGCCCTTGAAGGCACGCGCCAGGATCGCCTTCGGCGATACGACGCTGCAGGAACTCGCCGGCGATACGGTATTGGCGACCGGCTACGAGGAAGCGTCGGCCATGCTGCCGGACGGACGCGCGATTTCGATCCCCGGACGCTACACCTTCGTTCTGGTCAAGCGCGACGGCGCCTGGCGCATCGCCCATCAGCACTCGTCGAGCCGCTTCCGGCCGCAATGACGCGGATGGTCAGCGCGGCTGGATGGTCAGGATCCCCAGCGCGTCACGCTGGATGTCGGCCCGGCGCGTGCGCATGGGGATGTAGTCGACCCGCGCCCAGCGGGCCGAAAAATTGCTGTAGAGCGACGAGGTCGGCAGGCCCGACTGGCCGGTCGAGTGGATGAACACCGACCGCTCGGGATCGCCGAGGTCATAGAGTGCCCTGAGGCTTGCCGCATGGTGCGACACGAAAGGCTCCGCGGCATTGCGGATCGTGTGGCGATTGACATTGACGGTATAGGTGTCGCCGGGCACGGCAACGCGCACGTCGAAAAAGCGGGCGAGCCCTGAAACGCGCGCGAACGGCCGATGCTCGGAGCGAGCATCATGCGCGAGGCCCCAGCGCCATTGTGCGGCGTCGGCTCCATAACGTTTCTCGAGATCGTCGAGCGCGAGAACCAGCGCTCGCTGCACCAGGCTTTCGCAGGTCACCGGCTCGGCCGAGCCGCGGCGGTTGCACCAGGCGCCCTGGCCGCCCTGATTCTCCAGGACGGCCTTCATGAACACCTGGCGCTGATCCCAATAGTCGGCAAAGAGGTCCGGCCCCAGCTCGTCGGCATAGACGAGCCGGGTCAGTTCGCGCATCCAGGCCGTGACGACGAGCGGTTCGGCCCGCTCCATTGCCATGGTGCCGTCGAAACCGCGCAGCCGCTCGATCATCGCCCGTTCACGCGGCCCCGCGGGCGGCGCTGCGAGCAGCAGGGGCAGGAGCTCGCGCACGGCATTGGAGCGATGGTCGGCCTGGATCGCCCGGAAACTGTCCAGGGAATGCTTGTCGCGCGTCGCGAGCAGCTCGCGGATGCGGTCGGCGCGATGGGGCGAAGCCCATTCGTAAGTGAGGAAAAACGGATAGCTGTCGGGCACGATGCGCTCGTTGGCGCTGAGCCTGAAGCCTTCGGGCGGATTGAACGCGCGCGGCAGCGCCTCGAAGGGCACATAACCCGCCCAGTCGTAGCGGGCGTCCCAGCCCGGCGCCGGGAACAGGCCGCGCAGATCGTTGTCAGGCTTGCGTACCGGCACGAGGCCCGCGGCGATGAAGCCGATATTGCCGTCGACATCGGCATAGACGATGTTCTGCTGCGGCGACTGGAAATGCCGGACCGCGGCGAGGAACTCGTCCCAGTTGCGCGCCCTGTTGAGGCGAGCCGCCGCCTGCACGGTCAGATTGTCCGGGTTCAGTGCCGTCCATTTCAGCGCCAGCGCGAAACCGCGCGGCGCAGCCGAGGTCGCCCCGCGCGAGGCGCCGTCCGAAATGATCGGCCCATGCCGGCCGATGCGCACCGTCATGACGTGGTCGGCGCTGCCGCGCACGCGGATGCGTTCCTCCACCCGCTCGAAGCGCTGCCAGCCGCCGGGCGTCTCGTAGAGATCGGGATCGCGGCCGTCGATGCGCTCGATATAGAGATCCTGGACGTCCGGATTGGTGTTGGTGAAGCCCCAGGCAATGCGCTCGTTGCGCCCGAGAATGACGCCCGGAGTGCCCGGCAGCGTCGCGCCGATGACCGTGCCGGACGGCGAGGTAAGCCTGGCGAAATACCAGAGCGCCGGTGCCGACAGGCCGAGATGTGGATCGTTGGCGAGCAGCGGCCGGCCGGTTTCGCTGCGCGCGCCGGACACGACCCAATTGTTGGAACCGACACCTTCGAGGCCGAGGCCGAGCGCGTCGATCGCCGCTGCAGCACGCCGCGTCTGGTCGCCGAGCTGGCGGTAGAGCGCGGTGTAGTCGGCAAGCGCCGGCCAGGCTTCGCCCGGATAGGGCGGCAGGATCTCGCCGATCCGCGCCATCGGCATGCCGGCCTGGGCGAGCCTCAGGCGCATGATTTCCGAAGACAGGTTGCCGCCGAGATCGAGCGCCATCATCAGCGACCAGCCGATCGAATCGATCGGCGACCAGGGCTCGGGCGCCGGAGCGCGGAGCAGATGGAATTCCGGCGGCAGCGGCGCCCGGCTGGTTTCCAGGAAGGCGTTGACGCCGCGCGAATAGGCGAGCAGCAGCGCGCGGGTTTCGGCATCGAGATTGCGGTAGATCGCTTCCGCCGTGCGGCGGATGCCGATGGTGCGCAGGAAGCGATCCGTCTCCAGCCCCGGCTCGCCGACGATTTCGGAGAGACGGCCGGCGGCGATGCGCCGGTTCATCTCCAGCTGCCAGAGCCGGTCCTGGGCATGGACGAAGCCGAGCGCGGCGGCGGCGTCGGCCTCGCTCGCAGCGAAGATGTGGGCGACCCCTTCCTTGTCCCGGATGATCTCGACCGGCTTGTCGAAGCCGGGCAACGCGACCGTGCCGGAGATCTGCGGTTCCACCGCGCGCCAGTACCAGACGGCGCTGCCCGCCAGGGTGACCACCGCCAAAACCAGGAAAAGCCCCGACCACTTGGCGATCCGAAGGGCGATGCGCATCATCTGACGTCTCTCCGCAGGAGCGGAGTTGATCATTGCGCCCGGCGGCCGGCAAGTCGCCGGACGCGTCCGAGCCCGGTCATTTTTTCATCGGCCGCGGCGCATGGTCAGCGTCACCCAGCCCTCGATCAGCTGGCGCGAGACGAGCCTCAGGCCGCGCGCGCGATAGGCCGAGATGACCATGTTGGCATGGGGCGGGATGATGCCCGACAGCACCACCGTGCCGCCGGGCGCGACCAGCCGGACAAGATCGGTCGAGAGACCGACGAGCGGGCGCGGCAGGATGTTGGCCAGCACCAGGTCGTAAGGCGCGCCGTTGCGGAAACGGGCGTCCTTGAGGCCTGCGGCATGGATGGCATGAACATAGGGGCGGGCCCGGTTCAGCACGGCATTGTCGCGCGCGGCGGCGACCGAGACCGGATCGATGTCGGAGGCGAGCACGGCCACCCGGTGGCGCAGCCCCGCGGCAATGGCGAGGACGCCGGTGCCGGTGCCGACGTCGAGCGGCCGGAAGGCGCGGCGCTGCTTGGCCAGCGCGTCGATCGCCCGGAGGCAGCCGAGCGTCGTGCCGTGATGGCCGGTGCCGAAGGCGAGCGCCGCCTCGATCTCGATCGGAATGGCATTGATCGCCACTTGGTCGCGGTCGTGGGAGCCATAGACGGTGAAGCGGCCGGCAACCACGGGCTTGAGCCCGTCGAGCGAGGTGCGCACCCAGTCCTTGCTCTCGATGGCATGGAAGGTGACGCTTGCCGCCACCGCCTCGCCCGCCACCACCCGGACAAGTTCGCGCACGGCCGCTTCGTCCGGCGCCTCGCGGAAGAACACCTCCACCAGCCAGATCTGGCCATCCGGCGCCTCGAAGGCGGCGACGGCGGTCTCGGCCGGGTCGAAGCTCTCGGAAATGATGTCGCCGACGCGCCGAGCGGCGCGCTCCGAGGTTTCGAGACGCATCAGGTGGGTGGGCGAGGTCGGGTGCAGGCCTTCGAGCATGGCGCTTCTTAGTCGCCTGCGGCGGACCTGTCACCTCACGTGACGGCAGGCCAGCCCGCTACTCGGCAGCGATCCGATGCGGCGGCGGATCGAATGGGATCAAGGCGATGATATGGTTTGCCACGTCGTCCGCATGCGCCGGATCGGCCTTGATCTCGGCGAGCGAGCGCGGCTGCGGCAATGATCGTCCTTCGCTCACGAAGTCTTCGAGATAGAACGCGACCGCCTCGCGCGCGTTCAGCATGGCCTCCTCGACCGTATCACCGGCCGAGAAGCAGCCCGGCAGATCCGGAAACCAGAGGCCGACAGCCTGGTCCGGCCCTGCATCCTCGACGATCGCGAGATAGTGGATCATGGGTCGATGATGCGCCAAGGTCAGTCCCGCGTCCAGCCGACTGCCTTGTAGATCCTGTCGACGAGCCCCTTTCCGAGATCCTTCTTCGGATGAGGCACGACAACGATCTTACCGCTCGCTGGATGCCGAAATTTGCGAGCCCTTCCCGCCAACCAGCACCCAACCGTCCAGCTCGAGACGGCGGATGATGTCGCGACTGCTGCGCAGCATGGTTGGTCCTCGAATCGATGGGTGCCAACCAATAGACTACTCTCAATTCTGCGGTCAGATCTGAGAGGTAAAGGGATCCGTTTATGTGAGGACAAAAACCCGAGCGCAATCAATCTTCGGCGCAGATGTATTGTGCGATGCAATCCTCGATTACCCGCTCACGCCGCCTCGACGAAGCTGTCGACGACCTTCTTCTCGCCGGCCTTGTCGAACTGCACGGTGAGCTTGTTGCCGTCGGCGGCGACCACCTCGCCGTAGCCGAACTTCAGGTGGAACACCCGGTCGCCGACCTTGTGGCGCGAGGGTTCGCCGGTCGATTTGGCGATGAGTTCGCCCTCGATTGTGCGGCCGCGGCCGCCGCGTTCGGTGAGCCGGCCCTGGAAGCCGCCGCGCCCCTCGGCGAAGGTCGAGCCGAAGGCCTGGCTGCCGGAACGGCCGGTGAATCGGCCGGCGGCATCGGCCAGCGTCTTCTGCGCCTGGGCGCGCTGCCAGCCGGGCGTCGCATAGGTCGACGCGAAGGAGCCCACCTTGTCGAACCGGCTCTCACCGAAGCCGCCGCGGCCCATGCCGCCGTAACCCGATGTGCCGAGCCCCTCGGCAATGGTCACGTGGTTCTCGGGCAGCTCGTTGACGAAGCGGCTCGGCACCGTCGACTGCCAGAGGCCGTGAATGCGCCGGTTGCCGGCGAAATAGATGCGCGCATTGCGGCGGGCGCGGGTGATGCCGACATAGGCGAGCCGACGCTCTTCCTCGAGGCCGGCCCGGCCGCTTTCGTCGAGCGAACGCTGGTGCGGGAACAGTCCTTCCTCCCAGCCGGGCAGGAAAACGGTCTCGAACTCGAGGCCCTTGGCCGAATGCAGCGTCATGATCGAGACGGCATCCTCGCTCTCGGCATCGCCGCGCGCGTCGGTGACGAGGGCGATATGTTCGAGGAAGCCGCCAAGATTTTCGAACTCCTCCATCGAGCGGACGAGTTCCTTCAGGTTTTCAAGCCGCCCGGCCGCTTCCGCCGTGCGGTCCTTCTGCCACATCTCGGTATAGCCGCTCTCGTCCAGCACCAGTTCGGCGAGCTCCTGGTGCGGCAGCGCGTCGAGCTTGGCCGACCAGCCGTCGAAGGCCTCGATCAGGCCCTTCAACGCGTTGCGCGCCTTAGGCTTCAGCTCCTCGGTCTCGGTGAGCACGCGCGCCGCCTGCATCAGCGGCACGTTTTCCGCCCGGGCGTGGTCGTGCAGGAGCTGCAGCGTCGCATCGCCGAGGCCCCGCTTCGGCGTGTTGACGATGCGCTCGAAGGCAAGATCGTCCGAGGGCTGCGCCACGCAGCGCAGATAGGCGAGCGCATCGCGGATCTCGAGCCGCTCATAGAAACGCGGACCGCCGATGACACGATAGGGCAGGCCGATCGTGATGAAACGGTCCTCGAACTCGCGCATCTGGAACGAGGCGCGCACCAGGATGGCGATCTCATTGAGGGCATGGCCCTGGCGCTGCAGCTGCTCGATCTCCTCGCCGATCGAGCGCGCCTCCTCTTCCGAATCCCAGACCGAGGTCAGGGTCGGGCGGGCACCGTCCTCGCCGTCGGTGAACAGCGTCTTGCCGAGGCGGCCCTCGTTATGGGCGATGAGATGGGACGCGGCGGCCAGGATATGGCCGGTCGAGCGGTAGTTGCGCTCGAGCCGGATGACGGTCGCGCCGGGAAAATCCTTGTCGAAGCGCAGGATGTTGTCGACCTCGGCGCCGCGCCAGCCATAGATCGACTGGTCGTCGTCGCCAACGCAGCAGATGTTCTGCCGCCGGCCTTCCTGGCGCTGGGCCAGCAGCCGCAGCCAGAGATACTGGGCGACATTGGTGTCCTGGTACTCGTCGACCAGGATGAACTTGAAGCGCTGCTGATACTGCGCGAGCACGTCGGCATTCTCGCGGAACAGCCGGATGGTCTCCAGCAGAAGATCACCGAAATCGACGGCGTTCAGCACCTTCAGCCGGTCCTGGTAGTCGGTGTAGAGCTTGAGGCCGAGCCCGTTGGCATAGGCCCCGGCCTCGCCGGCCGGCACCTTGTCGGGGGTCAGCGCCCGATTCTTCCAGCCGTCGATGGCACCGGCGAGCACCCGCGCCGGCCAGCGCTTCTCGTCGATGTTTTCGGCCTGGATCAGCTGGCGCAACAGGCGGATCTGATCGTCGGTGTCGAGAATGGTGAAACCTGGCTTCAGCCCGACCAGCTCGGCATGACGCCTGAGGATCTTGACGCCGGTCGCGTGGAAGGTGCCGAGCCAGGGCATGCCTTCCACCGCCTCACCGACGAGCTGGCCGATGCGCTCCTTCATCTCGCGCGCGGCCTTGTTGGTGAAGGTCACCGCCAGGATCTCGCTCGGAAAGGCGCGCCGGCTTGCCAGGATATGGGCGATGCGGGTGGTCAGGACCCGGGTCTTGCCGGTTCCCGCCCCGGCCAGCACCAGAACCGGGCCGTCGATCGTCTCGACCGCCGCCCGCTGCTCGGGATTGAGGTTGGCCAGATAGCCCGCCGCGGCCTGTCCGCCGCGCGCAGCCATCGCCCGTTCGGCAAGGCTCGGCTGGCTGATGGTCTCGCGGTCTGCCATGGCGCGCAAAGGGCTCCGATTCGGTTCGCCCTCAAAATGGGCTTTTTGGCGCGGGAATCAAACCCGCCCGAAATGGAGAAAAAAGGGCCGGCGCAAACGCCGGCCCTCCCCCCTTCGCTCCCAAAACAGTCCTGTGGGCGTCAGCGCATGACCACGACGCGCGTGCCGACGCGCACGCGGCCATAGAGATCGGTGACATCGTCATTGGTCATGCGGAAACAGCCCGAAGACACCGCGGTGCCGATCGTATGCGGCTCGTTGGAGCCGTGGATGCGATAGAGCGAGGAGCCGAGATAGAGGGCGCGGGCGCCGAGCGGATTGTCCGGGCCGCCAGCCATGAAGCGCGGCAGGTCGGGGCGGCGGCGCAGCATCTGCGCGGGCGGCCGCCAGTCCGGCCACTCGGCCTTGCGGGTGATCGACTTGACGCCGGCCCAGGTGAAGCCGGGGCGGCCGACGCCGATGCCGTAGCGGATGGCGGTGCCGCCAGCCTGGACCAGGTAGAGCCTGCGTTCCTGAGTGGAGATGACCACAGTGCCCGGCGCATGGCCGCCATGATAGGCGACCGTCTCGCGCGGCACGGGATTGGCGCCGACGCGCGGCCCGCCATCGGTGCGCGGCGCCGCGCGCATGGGCTGCCCCGTGGCCGGATCGTACATCACCTGCTGGGATGCCTGGTTGCCGAAAAAGAGGAACTGCGCCTGAGCCGACGAGGCCGTCAGCAGAACTGTCGTCGCCGCAGCGAGGACGGGGAGGATGCGCCGCATGGATGGCACCTTGGACCTGTTGAGATAAGCGCTGAGGGAGAAAGAGCCCATCCGGGCCCGGATCGTGGAGCACCGCTCAAAGCACCAAGCGGCACGGATGCGTTGCTGTGCAAAGAAAAGCGCGCAGTTCCTCCCGGCAGGCGATTCGCCACGTTTCCGCCATGACTGTGGCTGGTCGGCGTCAACTTTCCAAGCGGTGCAAACCCGTAGGAAGGCTGAATTTTTGCACTGTCCCGATGATTTCACCGCAACGTGATTGCGGCGGTCCGGGGGCAAGCCCCCGCGCGCGCCACTGCCATGTCCTGCGTCCCGACTCCAGCCATGCCACCGACGGAGAAGCGCGGGACGGGAGGCTTTTAGGAAGACTTCATGTCGCTTTGATTTCGCCCGTCGCGCGCCACCTGCGACCGAGATGAAACAAAGGCCGCCGGGCCCCGATCGCATCGCTGCCGCGCGGCTCTCGCAATTGCTGGCCGGACGCGCCATATAGCGGCGATGGCTACTGTTCCCGATCTCACCCACGGGGCCGACGACATCGTCGTGCCCTTCCATGTCGATGCGCTCGACCTGCGCGGCCGTCTCGCCCGGCTCGGCCGCTCGGCTACCACCATCGTCGACCGGCACGGCTATCCGCCGGAGGTCTCGCGGCTGGTCGCGGAAGCAACCGCGCTGACCGTGCTGCTCGGCTCCGGGCTGAAATTCGACGGCCGGCTGATCCTGCAGGCGCAGACCGATGGTCCGGTCCACATGGTGGTGGTGGACATCGCGACCCCCGACAAGGTGCGCGCGCTCGCCCGGTTCGATGCCGAGCGGGTCGCTGCCGCCATTGCCGCCGGCAAGGCCGATCCGGCGAGCCTGCTCGGCGCGGGACAGCTCGTGATGACCATCGACCAGGGTGCCGAGATGCAGCGCTACCAAGGCATCGTGGCGCTCGAGGGCCAGGGGCTGGAACAGGCGGCCGACCAGTATTTCCGCCAGTCGGAGCAGGTCGAGACGCGGGTGCGCCTCGCCGCGGCCGAGGAGTTCGTGCCAGGCCCGGACGGCCCGCAGCGCGCCTGGCGCGCCGGCGGCCTCCTGGTGCAGCACCTGCCGCCGGCCGGTGGCGCGCCGCGCGATCTTGCGCCGGGCGATGCCCCGGAAGGCCTCGCCTTGCCGGAGCCGCACGAAGCCTGGATCGAAGCGCGGGCGCTGGTCGATACGATCGAAGACGACGAACTGGTCGACCGCACCCTTTCACCCGAAAGGCTGCTCTACCGGCTGTTCCACGAGCGCGGCGTGCGCGTCTTCGACAGCCAGCCGGTGACCGAGCACTGCACCTGCTCGCGCGACAAGATCGAAGGCATCGTCCGCAGCTTCACGCGCGAGGAGCGCCACGACATGATCGAGAACGGCGCGATCACGGTCACCTGCGAATACTGCTCGAGCAGCTACCGCTTCGCGCCGGCCGAATTCGACCCGGTCCAATAAGCCGCCGTCAGGCGGTGGGCGCGCGGCGCTTGAAGGTGCCGCTGCCCTCGGCGATCAGCTTGCCGCTCGCATCGACCACTTCGGCCCGTGCGAAGATGATGCTGCGGCCGCCGCCCGTGCGCCGGCCGGTGACGGTCAGCACCCCGTCACGGGCGGTGCCGAGATAGTTGATCGTGAAGGAGAGAGTGACGCCGCCGCGCCGTGGTTCGCCCGGGTTGGCCGGTGGCGCGCCGAACGCGGCATGGCCGGCGACCGAATCGAGCAGGGTCGCGATCAATCCGCCATGCAGAACGCCGCCGCGGTTCATGAAATCCGGCCGGATCCGGCAGGTGATCACCGCATAGCCGTCCTGCCACTCCTCCACCGTCCAGCCGATCAGCTTCTGGAAGGCGCTCAGATGGCCAGGACCGTCGGCGAGCCCGGAACCGGTCGAATCCTCCATGGTCAGGCCTCGGCCGTCGTCAGCTTCAGGCCGAGGCTGGCGCGCCGGCGCAGCCACGGGCTCGCCCGATAGCGCGGATCGCCCGACAGCGAATGCAGCGCGCCGAGGATGGCCGCGATCCGCTCCGCGCCGATCGCATCGCCGAGCGCGAGCGGACCTTGCGGATAGCCGAGGCCGAGCCGCACCGCGTCGTCGATGTCGGCGGGGCTGGCAATGCGCTGCTGCGCCATGTCGGAGGCGATGTTGACGATGGTCGCGACCACCCGCTGGGCGATGAAGCCGGCGGAATCGCGCATGCGGGTAACCGGCGTGCCGTCGGCGGCGAACAGGGCGTGGGCGGCATCGACGAAGGCCGGATCGGCGCCAGGCGCCGCCATGATGACGCGACGCTTGCCGAGACCGAACAGCGCGTCGACCGCGACCAGCCGCGTCGCCGGCACGGCGAGCCCGGCCGCGGCCGCGGTCGCGTCGTGGCCGAGCGGCGCGACGACGATCAGCGCATCCTCGGGCGGCTGCGGCCCGGTCACCACCGGCCATCCCGCCGCCTCGACGATGGCGACGATCTCGTCGCGCCAGGCCGGGTCGACCGCGGCGACCCAGACCGGCCGGGGCGAGGCCTGCGGCACGGGCTGTTCGGCGGGCTTGTCCTGCCCCTCGGACCCGTGGACATAGAAGCCCTGACCGACCTTGCGGCCGAGCAGGCCGGCATCGAGCCGCTGCTTCAGGAGCCAGGACGGCCGGAAGCGCGGCTCGCCGTAGAACTGGCGATACATGCTTTCGCCCACCGGCTGCGATACGTCGAGGCCGGTGAGGTCGAGCAGCTCGAACGGCCCGAGCCGGAAGCCGACCTGGTCGCGCAGCGCGCGGTCGACATCGGGATAGCTGGCGGCGCCTTCGCCCGCGACGATCTGCAGGGCCTCGGTGCCGAAGCCGCGGCCGGCGTGATTGACCACGAAGCCGGGCGAATCGATGCAGGCGACGGGGCGATGGCCATATTCGCGGGCGAGGGCCGCGAGCCGGTCGGCGATGCCGGGGGCGGTGCGCGCGCCCTCCACGACCTCGACCACCTTCATCAGCGGAACCGGATTGAAGAAATGATAGCCCGCGACCCGCTCGGGGCGCGCGCAGGCCGCGGCGATCGCGGTGACCGACAGCGAGGAAGTGTTGGTGGCCAGCACGCAGTCGTGCCGGACCACGGTCTCGAGCTCGACGAAGGTCTTGCGCTTGATCTCCAGGTCCTCGACGATCGCCTCGATGACGAGGTCGCAGCTTGCAAGGTCCGCAAAGGAGGCGGCTGGCGTCAGCCGCGCCTTGGCGGCCGCAACCGCCTCCGCCGTCATGCGCCCCTTGCCGGCGAGGCCGTCCCAGGTCGCGCCGAGCCTGTCGATGGCCATCTGTGCCCCGCCGGGCCGGGCGTCGAACAGGACGACCTGCGAACCGGCCTGCGCCGCCATCTGGACGATGCCTCCGCCCATGGCGCCGACACCGACGACGCCGACCCGTGCAAATTCAACCATGTTCAACGTCCCTTGAAGTTCGGCGCGCGCTTGTCGAGGAAGGCGGCCATGCCCTCCTTCTGATCCTCGGTGGAGAACAGGAGCTGGAAGGCCTTGCGTTCCAGCGCCAGTGCCGCCGCCAGCGGCAGGTCCTCGCCGGTCAGCGCCGCCTCCTTGATCTCGGCGAGCGCGAGCGGGGGCAGCGCCGCGATTTCGGTCGCCAGCGCGGTGGCCCGCGCCATGAGCTCGGCATCCGGCACCACCTCGGTGACGAGGCCGATGCGGTCGGCCTCGTGCGCGTCGATCAGCGCGCCGGTCAGCAGCAGCTTCATCGCCTTGAACTTGCCGACCGCGCGCAGCAGCCGCTGGGTGCCGCCAGCCCCCGGCATGATGCCGATCTTGACCTCGGGCTGGCCGAACCTGGCGCTTTCGGCCGCGATGATGATGTCGGCATGCATGGCCAGTTCGCAGCCGCCGCCGAGCGCGAAGCCGTTGACCGCCGCGATCAGCGGCTTGGGGAACTGGGCGATCACCTGCCATTGCAGGTGGGTACGGCCGGCCATCACGTCGGGCGGCATGCGCCGCGCCATGTCCTTGATGTCGGCGCCGGCGACGAAGGCCTTGCCCGAGCCGGTCAGCACCACGACGCGCACCTGCGGATCGGCGGCGAGCGTCTGGAAGGCCGCGACGAGCCCAGCCCGCGTCTCGGCGTTGAGCGCATTGCGCGCCTCCGGCCGGTCGATCCGGACGAGCGCGACATGCGGCGCCAGATCCTCGACGACCACGCTCGGCTTGCTGGCTTCCGTCATTGCCGATCTCTCCCCAAGCGGCGCGATGGGCCGCGGCGACTTTGTCCGCTCTCGCCGCAGCGAAAGCAACCGGAATCCCGCGCCACCTTCCGCCGGCGCCGCATGCGCGCCTTCACCAACAAGGAAGATGCGCGAGAATGACGATCCGACCCTAGATCTGCCCCGATCTGTCCTATGCTGGGCGCGAGGACAGCGGCATCGGACCATCCGGAGGCGGCGACAATCATGCGGGCATGGATAGGCAAGGCCCTGGCGATGGCCGGACTGGCCGCTCTCGCGGGCTGCGCCCTGGTTCTGCTCGGCCGGCCTCTGGGCGCGGCCGCCCAGGAGGCGCCCGTGCCGCGGCCGCGGCCGGCCGAGACCGCCCCCGACGTCGTCATTCCCAGCTACTGGGACCCGCGCCGGCGCAGCGAGCGCGTCGATCTCACGCGCGTGCCGCAGATCCGGTTCCTGACCGAGGACAACTATCCGCCGTTCAACTTCGCCGGCGCCGACGGCCAGCCGGTCGGCTTCAACGTCGACATTGCCCGGGCGCTCTGCGAGGAGCTGAGAGTGCCCTGCACCATCCAGGTGCGGCGCTGGGACACGCTGCTCGAGAGCCTCGACCGCAATGCCGGCGACGCGATCATCGCGGCCCAGGCGATCACACCCGATATCCGCCGGCGCTACGAGATTTCCGACCGCTATCTGGAGACGCCGGCCCGGTTCGTCATGCGCAAGGACACGGCTCTGACCGACGCCACGCCGGAGGCCCTGGCCGGCCGTTCGATCGCGGTCGTCAGCGGCACGGCACACGAGGCCTATATCCAGGCCTTCTTCAAGGGCTCGGCGATCCGCCGCTATCCGACGCTCGCCGAAGCCCGCAAGGCATTGAGCGAGCGCGACGTCGACACCCTGTTCGGCGACGGCATCACCCATGCCTTCTGGCTGAATGGCCAGGCTTCCGGCGACTGCTGCCGGTTCCTCGGCCAGGCCTTCACCGAAAACCGCTATTTCGGCGAGGGCCTCGCCATCGTCATGCGCCGCGGCAACGATCCTCTGCGGCTCGCGATCAATCACGCCCTGCAACGCCTGTGGGAAAGGGGTGTCTATGCCGACCTCTATCTGAAGGCCTTCCCGGTCGGCATCTACTGACACGCAGGCGCCGATCCCGCAGCGGGCCATCCGCGCGCCGTGCGGAGGTCCGGCACAAGTCCGCCACAGTGATCGGGCTTGGCTAGCGCACCCCGCATCGGCCTGACGGAGTTCCCTCGTGATCAAGACGCTCGCCGCCGTTCTCGCCGCCGGCCTCTGCCTTGCCGGCGCGGCGACGGCGCAAAGGATCGATCCGGCCGACCTGCTGCGCCGCCATGCGGAAGCGGGGACGCTTGCCGCCGGCGAGGCCGCGCTGGCGGCCCTGCCGCAAGACCGCCAGGCCATCGCCGCTCTCGGCATGATCAAGTTCGGGCGGGCCGTCGAGACATTGGCGCAGGGGCTCCATCGCCACGGCCTGAAATCGCCGCGCCACGACAACATTCCCCTGCTGCGCCTGCCGGTGCCCGAAAACCCGCAGCCGGCGCCGCTGACCTATGACGCGCTGAGGGCGATCTATGCCCGCTTTCTCGCCGACCTCGCCGCGGCCGAGGCCGTGCTGGCGCGCCTGCCCGAGGGCTCCGTGCGCCTGCCGCTCGATCTCAACGCGGTGCGGCTCGATCTCGACGGCGATGGCCAGGCGAGTCCTGCGGAAGCGCTCGGCCGGATCGTCGCCCGGGTCGGCGGGGCCGATCCCCGCCTCAGCGAACCGGCCGCCGATATGCCCGTCGAGCCCTGGGAGGTCGGCTTCGACCGCGCCGACATGACCTGGCTGCGCGGCTACTGCCACCTCCTGTCGGCCATGCTCGAATTCGTGCTGGCCCATGACTGGCGCGATACCTATGCGGGCGCCGCCCACCTGTTCTTCGCCGGCGCGAGCGACCCGTCCGAAGCGCGGGCGGCGCCCGAGCGCCCGCGCGATCCGATCCTCGGCGGCGACGGCGGCCAGTTCGCCGACCTCGTCGCGCTCGTCCATCTGGTGCGCTGGCCGCTGGCCGAGCCGGAGCGCCTGCCAAGGGCGCGCGAGCACCTGAAGAGCATGATCGCGCTCAGCCGCCAGAGCTGGACCGAGATCCAGGCGGAGACCGACGACGAC
Source organism: Phreatobacter sp. AB_2022a (assembly GCF_026847585.1). Classification (NCBI taxonomy): domain Bacteria; kingdom Pseudomonadati; phylum Pseudomonadota; class Alphaproteobacteria; order Hyphomicrobiales; family Phreatobacteraceae; genus Phreatobacter; species Phreatobacter sp. AB_2022a. Next base: position 61,025 of record NZ_JAPSET010000020.1, on the reverse strand, counting down.
CATGAATGGCTGCCCGGCCCGAACCAGCGCAACACCGCCTTTCCGGGCCTGGAGGTGACCGCCGATCGGCTCGACGCGTGGAAGGCCGCCCTGGCCGAGTTCGAGGCGGCGCTCGACGGCACGCTGCTCGTTCCGCACTGGCGCTATCGCCAGGGCTTCGACCTGAAGGCGGTCTTCACCGAGCCGCGCCCCTTCGACCTCGTCATGTGGGGGACCGGCCATGCCGCCCTGCCCTATCTCAAGGACGGCCCGCAAATGTCCCGGACAAGCTGGAACCAGTGGCAGCGCATCTTCGCCGGCCAGTTCCTGACCTATGCGCTCTGGTTCAACTGAGGGACCCGGCCGGCTGGCTCAGGCCGTGCAAACCGCCTCGATGTTGTTGCCGTCGCCATCGATCAGGAAGGCGGCATAATAGGTCGGCCCATAGTCGGGGCGCAGGCCCGGCGCGCCATTGTCCCTGGCGCCGGCCTTCAGCCCCGCCGCATGGAAGGCGTCGACCGCGGCGCGGTTGCGGGCGGTGAAGGCGACATGGCAGCCCGCCCCCGACCCGCCCGGTGCGGGATGCAGCCAGAGCGCCGGTGCGTCGGCCGGGCCGAAACCGGCATAGGTCTCGCCGCGCGCGCCCGCGACATGGCCGAGGGGTTTGAGCACGGCCTCGTAGAAGCGCGCGCTGGCGTCGAGATCGCGGACACGCAGGCCGAGATGATCGAACATGGACATGAGGAAGCCTCCTGGTGATCGGGAGGCTCAGGCTAGGACGGGCAGGCCCAGCCGTTCTTGGATTATCTTGCGGTCACCCTTGGCGGCCCGCCGGAAACCACGCGGCGAGACGCCTGCCGCCCGGTGAAAGGTGCGGACGAAGTTCGAGAGATCGGCGAAGCCGACATCATAGGCGATGCCGGTGATGGTCCGCATGTCGTCGGCCAGCAGCCGCGCGGCGTGGCGCAGCCGCGACTGGACCAGATATTGATGCGGCGTGACGCCGATGACCCGGGTGAACAGGCGCAGGAAATGGAACGGGCTGAGCCCGGCCTCGCGCGCGGCGTCGTCGAGGCCGATCGGCCGGTGCGAGGCCTGATCGATCCAGAACGCCGCCTCGACCATGCGCCGGCGGTTGCGCGTGCCGCCGTCGACCGGCTCGCGGCGGCGGTCGGAGGCGATCTCGACGAAACGGGCCATCATGATCAGGCCGGCCTCGTCGAGCCCGACATCGGAGCGCCCCTCGGCCGCCGCCTGCCCGAGCTCGCCGATGACGGTGAGCGCGGGCAGCGGCGGCATGGCGGTTCTCAGCCAGATGTCCCCGATGGGGCCGACCGCGTCCGCCAGCGCGGCCGAGGGCTGGAACGACAGGCATTCGTCGCCGCCGCCGTGATGCTCATGGCTGCAGACGAATTCCGTGCCGGGCCGGCCGACAAAGACCGAACCGGTGACCAGTTCGTGACGGCAGCCGCGGCAGGCGACGCCGAAACTGCCGCGACGGACATAGGACAGGGAAAAGCGGTCATGGACCTCGGCATAGGGCCGATCGCCGGGGCCCGCCGCGCAGCGATAATCCACGACGATCATGGCGCCGTCGTCATGGAGCCGGATCGCGCTCACGACCGCCCCGTCCGGGTGCGCGCCCGCGGCGGCGCGACGAAAGCGAAGGCGCTGTCGCCATCGAACAAGGTCGGCTCGGTGCTGGTGCGTGCCTTCTCGATGGTCAGGAGGCGGAACTTGGTCTCGACGCCGCCATCGGCCGAGAAGCCCCCCGTCCTGCCCCCGGCAGCGAGCACCCGGTGGCAGGGCACGATGATCGGGAACGGGTTCCTGCCCAGCGCCTGGCCGACGGCCTGCGCGCCGCCCGGCTCGCCGACACGCCGCGCCACCTCGCCATAGGTCAGCGTTTCGCCCGGCAGGATGGCGCGGGCGACGTCGTAGACCTTGACGTGGAACGCGGGCACGCCGGTCAGGTCGAGGACGATGTCGCGCAGATCGTGCGCCTCGCCGCCGATATGGGCAACGATGTCGTCGATGGCGCGGCGCACCGCCGGCGGCGGCTCGGCCTCGGAGAGATCGGGAAAGCGCCGGGCGAGCCGGGCACGGGCGCGCGCCGCGCTGCCTTCCGGCAGTTGCGCGCCGGTGACGCCTGCCGGTCCCCAGGCAATGGCGCAGAGACCGATGGCGGTTTCGAACAGGGCATAGCCAGCTTCGCTCATGACGCGCCGATCATAACACCGCGAGCCTCATGCGGGCTTGGAAAATCTTGCCGCAGCCGGCCGGCCGCCGACGAGGAAGGCGATGATCGCCAGGCCCTGGACGATCGCCGCGGCGGCGAAGAACAGCGGCGCGACGCCCGGCGTCGTCTGCGTCAGGTCGCGCACCAGACCGAAGGCGGCCGGTGCGAAGGCATAGGACGCCTGCGCGATGGCGACGATCAGGGCCACCACCCGGGCGACATCCTCGCGGGCAAATTCGACCTGGGCGATCAGCGGCGGCAAGGAGGTCGCATTGCCGATGCCCGATCCGAACAGGGCGACGCCGAGAAGGAGCAGGGGCACGTTCTGGCCGGCGGCCAGGACGAACACCAGCGACCCGACGATCTGGATCGCATAGGCAAGGCAGCTCACGCGGCGACGATCGGCATTGGCGGGCATCAGCCAGCCGGCGAGCGTCCGGCCGGCGATCGCGCAGATGGTGGCGAAGCCCATGGCGAGGCCGGCATATTGGGCGCCCAGCGCGGGAACGAGCAGCGAGAACAGGTGAGCGATCAGGCCGATCTGGGCGAACAGGCCGAGCGCCATGCCGGCCGCCAGCGTGACGAAGCGGATGTTGCGCCACAAGGCCCGCCCCGGCAGCGGCGCGGCGAAGGGAGCCGGTGCGGCTGCCGGTGCGGCGGCCAAGGCCGGTCCATCCGGGGCGAGCCCGAGGCTCTCGGGCGTGGCGCGGAACAGGAGATCGGCGAGCAGCCACATCACCACGACGGTGACGAGGCCGATGCCGGCGGCCGCTGCCGGAAAACCGACCTGCGCGATCGCGGCCACCCAGAGAGGCGAGAACAGGACGCCACCGATGCTCGCGCCGTTATAGGCCATCGACAGGGCGGCCGGCCGGCCACGCACGAACCAGGGCGAGACGATGGCGTTGACCGCGGCAGCGCCGAGCGCCACCCAGCCGCCACCGGACAGCACGGTGACCGCGAGGAGTTGCCAGGGCTCGGCCGCCACCGCCCAGCCATAGACGCCGAGAGCCAGGGCCAGGGCGCCGGCCTTGGTGACCCCCGGCACGCCGAAGCGGCGGTAGAGCGCCGGCAGGTTGGCGACGACGAAAGCGCCGATCAGGAAATGCAGGGTCACCGCCGTCGAAACCAGGGTCAAAGGCCAGCCGCGCGCCTCGCGCACGGCATGGAGGAAGACCGGCGGGCCGTAGAAGCCCAGGCCCCAGCCGAAGACGGCGAGGACAAAAGCGCCGGCGACCACCCGCCAGCCGAAGAACGGACCCTCTCCCGTATGCGCCACCATGCCCAGTCCCCGTTCTACCGTTTCGGCCATCGGCTGCCGGCCGCGGCGGCGACAATGCCCGTGCCGGCCGCCCGATGTTTCGGGCCTGGCCGAACCGTCACCGTTCCGCATCCGCCTCAATCCGGCAAACGGATCGTCGCTTCCATGAAGGTGACCGCGGAGCCGCCGATCAGCACCCGGTCGCCGGCCAGCGTGCATCTGAGATGGCCGCCGCGCTTCGAGCACTGGAAGGCCGAGAGTTCGCTCCTGCCCAGCTTGTCGGCCCAATAGGGCACCAGCGTCGCGTGGATCGAACCGGTCACCGGATCTTCCGGAATGCCCTCGGCGGGAACGAAATAGCGGGAGACGAAATCATGGCTCTCGCCGCGGGCCGTGATGACGAGACCGGGCGGCGTGAGGGTTGCGATGGCCGTCAGATCGGGCACGAAGGCACGCAGCGCCGCCTCGTCCGCCAGTTCAACGAAGATATTCTCGAAGTTGCGGAAGCTCCTGCGCGGCAGCCCGGCGAAAATGCGCGCGAGTACCGGCGGCTCGTTGCCGATCGGCTCGGGGCGGAGACAGGGCAGGTCCAGCACATAATCGCCGGCCACGCCGCCTTCGCCGCGCGTCACCCGCAATTCACCGATCCGCGTCGCGAAGGCGAGATCGCCCGGCTCGCCGCGTTCGGCGGCCAGCACATGGGCGGTCGCCAGCGTCGCATGGCCACAGAAATTGACCTCATGGGTGGGCGTGAACCAGCGCAGATCCCAGCCGCCCGCGGAGCCCGGCCGGGCGAAGGCGGTCTCGGCGAGATTGTTCTCCTCGGCGATGGCCTGCATCACCGCGGCCGGCAGCCAGTCGTCGAGGATGAGCACGGCCGCGGGGTTGCCGCCGAAGACGCGGTCGGCGAAGGCATCGACCTGGTACATGGTAAGACGCGGCATCGGGCATATCTCCCTGGCGGTGACGCAGGCCGACGATGCCGGCCGCCTCGGCCCTTTCCAAATGCCAATTGGTGATGCCTCCGACCAGCGATCGCGATCGTTCGGGCCGGCGCGCGGGCCCGGCTTGATTGACCCTTGCGCGGCTAAGTCCTATTGCATCGCCCCCTGAACCCTATCCGCCCCGTCCGGACCTCGAGGTCCCGCCCGCCCTGCCCGGAACCTAGCCCATGGCCGCCGCCCCGCTGACGCTTTCGCCCGCCCTCGTGGAGGCCGCCCAGGTCTCGACCGCCTGGCCGTTCGAGGAAGCGCGCAAACTCGTGGCCCGCTTCGCCAAGGCGCCGAAGGCCGGACCGGTCGTGTTCGAGACCGGCTACGGCCCGTCCGGCCTGCCGCATATCGGCACGTTCGGCGAGGTGGCGCGCACCACCATGGTGCGCAATGCCTTCCGGCTGCTGACCGAGGACAAGGTGCCGACCCGGCTGATCGCCTTTTCCGACGATCTCGACGGTCTGCGCAAAGTGCCCGACAACGTGCCGAACAAGGAGCTGCTCGCCCAGCATCTCGGCCGGTCGCTGACGTCGGTGCCGGATCCGTTCGGCACCCATGCCTCGTTCGGCGAGCACAACAATGCCCGCCTGCGCGGCTTCCTCGACCAGTTCGGCTTCGACTACGAGTTCGTGTCCTCGACCGAGATGTACCGGTCGGGCGCCTTCGACGCGACGCTGCTGATCGCGCTCGAGCGGTTCGACGCCATCCAGGCGATCATGCTGCCGACCCTCGGCGAGGAACGGCGTGCCACCTATTCGCCGTTCCTGCCGGTCCATCCCGAATCCGGCGTCGTCATGCAGGTGCCGATCGAGGAGCGGCATGTCGACCGCGGCACCATCGTCTGGCGCGACCCGGCCTCGGGCACGCGCTACGAGACCAAGGTCACCGGCGGCCATGCCAAGCTGCAGTGGAAGCCCGACTGGGCGATGCGCTGGACCGCACTCGGCATCGACTACGAAATGGCCGGCAAGGACCTGATCGACTCGGTGACGCAATCGAGCAAGATCTGCCGGGCGCTGGGCGGCACGCCGCCCGAAGGCTTCAACTACGAGCTGTTCCTGGACGAGAAGGGCCAGAAGATCTCGAAGTCGAAGGGCAATGGCCTGACCATCGAGGAATGGCTGACCTATGCCTCGCCCGAGAGCCTGTCGCTGTTCATGTACCAGCAGCCGAAGAGCGCCAAGCGGCTGTTCTTCGACGTCATTCCGCGCAATGCCGACGACTATCTGACCTTCGTGGAGAAGTATCCGGGGCAGGACGACAAGGCGCGCCTGATGAACCCGGCCTGGCACATCCATGCCGGCAATCCGCCCGTGGTCGACGTGCCGATCTCCTTCTCCATGCTGATGAACCTCGTCTCGGTGTCGAATGCCGAGGATCGCGGCGTGCTCTGGGGCTTCATCCGTCGCTATGCGCCCGATGCGAGTGCGGAGAAGAACCCGAAGCTCGACGAGCTCGCCGGCTATGCGGTGCGCTATTTCCACGACTTCGTGAAGCCGACCAAGGTCTACAAGGCGCCCGACGCGGTGGAACGGCAGGCGCTCGAAGCGCTGTCCGCCGCGCTCGCCGCCCTGCCGGCCGGGGTCAGCGCCGAGGAGGTCCAGGCCGCGGCCTATGACGTCGGCCGCGCCGTGCCGCGCTACCAGGACCTGAAGGCCAAGGGCGCGACCCCGGAAAAGCCCGGCGTCTCCTCGGAATGGTTCGGTGCCATCTACAAGATCCTGCTCGGCCAGGAGCGCGGCCCGCGCTTCGGCTCGTTTGCCGTGCTTTACGGCCTTGCCGAGACGCGCGCCCTGATCGCCAAGGCGCTCGCCGGGGAGTTCGCGGCGGCCTGATCGACGGTATGGCGAGCCGTCGGCGCCGGGCTGCCAGCTACTGGCTGACCCACATGATGCGCGCCATCCAGGCAACGTCGCCGACCGGAAAGATCCGGTCGGCATGGTCCGGATTGAGGGAGGCGAGCTCGACCGTCTTGTTGGTCTGGCGCTTCAGCTCCTTGGCCATGATCTCGCCGTCGCGGGTCTGCACCACGACGCGGTCGCCGCGCCGGATCGCCGCCGTCGGCGACACGACGATGCGGTCGCCGTCCCGATAGGCCGGCAGCATCGAATCGCCCTGGATCTCCAGCGCGAAGACCTTGTCATCGCCGAAATCGGGAAAGCTGACCTCATCCCAGCCCTCGCCCGCGGGAAAGCCGGCCTCGTCGAAGAAGCCGCCGGCGCCGGCCTGGGCGAGGCCGATGATCGGCAGAATCCGGGTCTTCGGCGCGGTGCGGCCGACCAGGCCGACGAAATCGCCGAAGGCGGTATGGGTGGCGGCCAGGATCTTGGCGACCGACTCGGTCGAGGGCCAGCGCTCGCGGCCGTCGCTCATCACCCGCTTGGAGCGGTTGAAGGTGGTGGCATCGAGCCCCGCGCGCTTGGCGAGCCCCGACGGGCTGAGCCCGTGGCTCTGTGCCAACCTGTCGATCGCAGACCAGATGTCGGCATGCGAGAACATGGGCGTCTCCCGCTCTTTCGCCGGCCGGCGGCCGACCCTCGTCAAGCGGCCTTGTGTCCCGCCTCCGAACGGCCTGCCGGATATGCGGGGCACGAGTACCTGTCATGGCCGGCGCGGCCCGATCCCGGCATTCGCCCCGAGCCTCGTTGCGGCGGGCGAGGCCGACGATCACGGCACCGGACAAGGACCTCCGTCCTTCTAATAGGACTGTTCACCTGTGCGTCGTCAATGGGGCCGGTCGTCCCGCGCCCTTGCCGGGCGCCGCCGTCTCGGTCAAACAACGCTCCGATCGCCCGAACGGAGGCTGCCGATGACCGCCACAATCTACAAGATCGCCGACGCCGCAACCTGGAATGCGGCGGTGGCCGCCGGACGGTTCACTGGCGCGCCGGTGGATCTTGCCGACGGCTACATCCATTTTTCCACGGCCGACCAGGTCCAGGAGACGGCGGCGCGCCATTTCGCCGGCAGGACCGGCCTGATCCTCGCGGCGATCGACGCCGCCGCCCTCGGCGCCGCGCTCAGATGGGAAGCCTCGCGCGGCGGGGCGCTGTTCCCGCATCTCTACGCCGACCTCGCCATGGGCGCGGTGAAATGGGCAAGGCCCCTGCCGCTCGGCGCCGATGGGCGCCATGTGTTCCCGCCGATGGAGGACTGACCGACCGGCCGTTGACACCGCGCCGGCAGATCGCACACTGGGCCTGGCACCGGGCGAGCCCGTGCCCGCCGAAGCCCACCAGCCATCGAGGGTATCAATGTATCGCGCTGTCACCCGCGGCATCCAGATCACGGTGACCCCGCAATTCATTCCCGAGCGCTCCTCGCCCGAGGAGCGGCGCTATTTCTGGGCCTATCGCATCGAGATCCTCAACCTGTCGGCCGATCGGGTGCAGCTGCGCACGCGCTACTGGCACATCACCGACGAGGTCGGGCAGGTGCAGGAGGTGCGCGGGGCGGGCGTCGTCGGCGAGCAGCCGGTGCTCGAGCCCGGCGGCGCGTTCGAATATACGTCCGGCTGCCCGCTGTCGACGCCGACCGGCATCATGGTCGGCCACTATGTGATGGTGACCGACCGCAACGAGAGCTTCCAGGCCGAGATTCCCGCCTTTTCGCTCGACAGCCCGCATGCCCGCCGCACGGTGAACTGACCGCTTCGCCGACGGTCAGACCGGCTGCTGATGCGGCCGGAACAGCCGGCCGCGCTCGGCGACCAGCACCATGGCGAGCGCGATGAGGCCGCAGACGGCGAAGCCCAGCGTGTTCGGTACCGACGTGCCGTCGAAATGCTGGCCGATGAAGAAGCCGATCAGGGCGCCGCCGACCGTCGAGACGAAGCCCTGCACCGAAGAGGCCGTGCCGGCGACATGGCCGAGCGGATCCATCGCCATGGCGCCGAAATTGGAGGCGACGAGGCCGAAGCAGAACATGGTCGCCGCCTGCATGACCGCGAAGATCCAGAGCCGCTCGGTCATGCTGAACGCGATCGCGGCATGCGCCGTGGTGATCACGATGAAGCCGATCAGCGCGGCGTGCGAGACGCGCCGCATGCCGAGCCGGCCGACGATGCGGGAATTGAGGAAGGAGGCGAGCCCCATGAAGGCGGCGATCGCCGCGAAGATGACGGTGAACGTCGCCTCCGCCTTGAACACGTCGACGAAGAGCTGCTGGGCGGTGTTGATGAAGCCGAACAGGCCGCCGATGATGAAGGTCATGGCCAGCATGTAGCCGACGGCGAGGCGGTTGGTCAGGCTCTCGGCAAAGGCATGCGCGATCGGCCCGACGGCGATGGGCACCCGGTTCTCCTCGTGCAGCGTCTCCGGCAGGCGCCAGGCGACGACGACCAGCGCCACGATGCCGAACAGCGCGAGGAAGGCGAAGATCCAGCGCCAGTCGGCGAACAGCACGATGAGCTGACCGATCGAGGGCGCCAGGATCGGCGCCGTCAAGAAAACGATCATGGCGAGCGACATCACTCGCGCCATCTGCCGGCCGGAATAGCAGTCGCGCACGATCGACACCGTCAGGACGCGCGTGCCGCCGGCGCCGATCCCCTGCAGGACGCGGGCGATCATCATGGCCTGGAACGTGCCGGCAAAGGTCGCCATCACGCTCGCTGCGGCATAGACGAAGAGCCCTGCCAGCAGCACGGTGCGCCGGCCGAAGCGGTCGGCCAGCGTGCCGTAGACGATCTGGCTCGCGCCGAAGCCGAGCAGATAGGCGGTGAAGATCCACTGCCGGTCGCTGACGACGGCGATGCCCAGGGCCTCGCCGATCTCGGGCAGGGCCGGAAGCATGGAATCGATGGCGAGCGCATTGGTCGCCATCAGCGCGGCCATGAGCAGGACGAACTGGCCGAAGCCGAGGCCGGGATGCGGACTTGCTTCGGACGATCCCGGTTCGCGGGCGGAAGTGTCGGACATGAAAAAAGCCTGGATCTCCGGCGGGGCGATCCCGGCCGGCGGAAAACATGTGTCGATATCGTCGATGAACCCCAGGTCATAACGGCAAAGGCGCGGCCTGGCGAGCCCCGAGGGAGCTTGCCCGCCGTGCACGAACCGGGGCACGGAATGAAGGCGGCGCTTCAGCGAGCCGGCAATGGAGCGGCTCAGACGGCGGTCAGGCCGCCGTCGATGACCAGGGCCTGCCCGGTCATGAAGGAGTTTTCCGGCGAGCAGATCCACAGCATGGCCTGGACGATCTCGTCGGCCGTTCCCGGCCGCCGCATGGGCATGGCCTGGACCAGGCGGGCGATGGTATCCTCGCGCGTGCCGTCCTGCTTGACCAGCGAGTCGGTCAACATCGGCGTCTCGGCGAAGGCCGGGCAGATCGCGTTGATGCGCAGGCCCTTGCGCGCGGTCTCGGCGGCTGCCGTGCGGGTGAGGCCGATGACCGCGTGCTTGGCCGCGGCATAGGCGCCGAGCAGCGGCGCGCCGACGACGCCGGCGACCGAGGCGGTGTTGAGGATGACGCCGTGGCCCTGCCGCTCCATGACCGGGATCTGAGCCTTCATCCCGTGGAAGACACCCATGACATTGACGTCGAACATGCGCCGCATCAGCGCCTCGTCGCTGTCGGCGAGCTTGATCGTGCCATGGGCGACGCCGGCATTGTTGAGCGCGACGTCGAGCCGGCCGAAGCGGCCGGTCGCGGTCTCGACCAGGGCGGCGACCGCCGCCCCGCTGGCCACGTCGGTCACCGCGGTGACGGCCTCGCCGCCGGCCTCGCGGACGAGCTCGGCGGTCGCATCGAGACCGTCGCGGTTGATGTCGCCGAGGACGAGCCTTGCTCCTTCGCCGGCAAAGCGCTCCGCCGCGCGCCGACCGAAGCCGCTCGCCGCGCCGGTGATCAGAACGACGCTGTCCTTGAAACGCGCAGCCGATGCCATGGTCATTCCTTTTCGATCACGTCGAGCGCCATCCGGGCGAGGATGGGCACGTTGCGGCGTGCCTTGAGCGCCCGCTCGGGGTTCGAGGCATTGCCCGACAGGGCGCGCTTGAGGACGCCCTGCAGGATCGCCGCCAGCCGGAAGAAGGCGAAGGCGAGATGGAACTGCCAGTCCGGAATCCGGCCGAAGCCGGTGCGCTCGCCATAGAGCGCGACATAGTCGGCCTCGGTCGGAATGCCGGTCGCCGCGCGGTCGACCCCGGCGAGGCCGCGGAACGTGCCCTCGTTCGGCAGGCGCCACTGCATGCACTGATAGGCGAGATCGGCAAAGGGATGGCCCACCGTCGACAGCTCCCAGTCGACGATGGCCAGCAGCTTCGGCGCATCGTGCGCGAACAGCATGTTGTCGATGCGATAGTCGCCATGGACGAGGCTCGCCCGGCCGTCGTCGGCCGGCAGGTTCTCGGTCAGCCAGGCGATCAGCCGGTCCATGTCCGGGATCGGGTCGGTCTCGGAGGCCCGGTAGTTTTCGGTCCAGCGCGACAGCTGGCGCGCGAAATAGTTGCCCGGCTTGCCGAAATCCGACAGGCCGACCGCGGCGACATCGACGCGGTGCAGGGCGGCGAGCGCCGCGTTCATCGCGTCATAGACGCCGGCACGGTCGGCAACCGTCGCGTCCGGCATGGCCGGATCCCAGATGATCCGGCCCTCGACGAACTGCATGACGAAGAAGGCGGTGCCGATGACGCCGTCGTCCTCGCACAGCACATACATTTCCGGCACCGGCACGGCCGTGTTCCAGAGCGCCTTCATCACCCGGTATTCCCGGTCGACCGCATGGGCCGATTTCAGCAGCTGGCCAGGCGGCTTCTTGCGCAGCACCGCCTTGCCGCCGGCATGGGTGAGAAGGAAGGTCGGGTTCGACTGGCCGCCGGAGAACTTCTCGGCCTTGACCGGGCCCTTGAAGCCCGGCCAATGCGCTTCGAGATAGCGTCCGAGCGCCGCCTCGTCGATGGTCATCGCCGGCGCCGTCACGCTCAGGCTCCCCTGTTGACGTAGCGCTTCAGCTCGGTGCGGGCGACCTGGCGGCGGTGCACCGCATCCGGGCCGTCGGCGAAGCGCAGCGTGCGCAGGCCGGTCCACATCTTGGCGAGCGGCGTGTCCTGGCTGACGCCGGCGCCGCCGTGCATCTGCATGGATTCGTCGACCACCTTCAGCGCCATGCGCGGCGCCACCACCTTGATCTGCGAGATCCAGTGGGCGGCCTCGACCTTGGAGACGTTGTCCATCATCCAGGCCGCCTTCAGGCAGAGCAGCCGGGCCATCTCGATCTCCATCCGGCATTCCGCGATGATGTCGAAATTGGCGCCGAGATCCATCAGCTTCTTGCCGAAGGCCTCGCGCGCCGCGGCGCGCTTGCACATCAGCTCCAGCGCCCGCTCGGCCTGGCCGATGGCACGCATGCAGTGATGGATGCGGCCCGGCCCGAGCCGGCCCTGCGCCACCTCGAAGCCGCGGCCGCGGCCGAGAATGAGGTTGTCCTTCGGCACCCGGACATTCTCGAAGCGGATATGCATGTGGCCATGCGGGGCATCGTCATTGCCGAAGACCTGCATCGGACGCAGGATGGTGACGCCCTTGGTGCCGGCCGGCACCAGGATCTGGCTGTGGCGCTTGTGCTTGTCGGCGTCCGGATCGGTGACGCACATGGTGATGTAGATCTTGCAGCGCGGATCGCCGGCGCCCGACGCCCACCATTTCTCGCCGTTCATCACCCATTCGTCGCCGTCGAGCACGGCCGACAGCGAGATGTTGGTGGCGTCGGATGAGGCGACCTGCGGCTCGGTCATCAGATAGGCCGAGCGGATCTCGCCGGCGAGCAGCGGCTTCAGCCACTTCTCCTTCTGCGCCGGCGTGCCGTAGCGCTCGATCACCTCCATGTTGCCGGTGTCGGGCGCCGAGCAGTTGAAGGTCTCGGCGGCGAGATGCGAGCGGCCCATCTCCTCGGCGAGATAGGCATATTCGACCGTCGTCAGCCCGTAGCCCTGGTCGGAACCGGTGAGCCAGAAGTTCCAGAGCTTCTTCTCCCGGGCCTTCGCCTTCAGCCCTTCGAGGATCTCGATCTGGCGCGGCGTCATGACGAAGCGGTCGCCGGCCTTGCCGATCTCCGCCTCGTATTCATGCTCCAGCGGAACGACCTCGTCGCGGATCATGGCGCGGACCTGGTCGACGAGCGGCTTCACGCGGTCGGACATTCCGAGGAACATGGCTTTCTCCTTCACCTTCTCTGTTCAATCTCTGACCAGGCGCGCTCACACCTCGAGCCATTCCTTGCGGACGGCCTCGCTGGCCTTGAGTTCGGCGGGCGTGCCTTCGAACACGATCTGCCCGTGGCCCATGACATAGACGCGATGGGAAATGTCGAGCGCGATCGACAATTTCTGCTCGACCAGCAGGATCGCGACGCCGCGCCGCGCGATCTCGACGATCAGCTCGCCGACCTGGCGGACGATGAGCGGGGCAAGGCCCTCGGTCGGCTCGTCGATCATGACGAGGTCGGGGTCGCCCATCATGGTCCGGCACATGGTGAGCATCTGCTTCTCGCCGCCGGACAGGACGCCCGCCGGCGCATCGGCGCGCGCGGCGAGATTGGGGAACATGTCGAGCGAGCCCTGGATGGTCCAGCGCCCCTCGGCCTTCGGGTCCTTCATGCCGAGCATCAGGTTCTGCCGGACGGTGAGATCCGGGAAGATGTCGCGATGCTCGGGCACGTAGCCGATGCCGAGGCGAGCGATGCGGTAGCTCGGCAGGCCGGCGATCTCCCGGCCCTTGAAGCGGATCGAGCCGCGCGGCGCGACCTCGCCCATGATCGCCTTGACGGTGGTGGAGCGGCCGACGCCGTTGCGGCCGAGCAGGCTGACCACCTCGCCGGCGCCAATCGCCAGGTCGACGCCCTGCAGGATGTGGCTCTTGCCGTAGAAGGCGTGAAGGCGGGAGACCTCGAGCATCAGGCGGCCTCCTCGCCAAGATAGGCTTCCTTGACACGCCTGTCGGCGCGGATCTCGGCCGGCGTGCCGGAGGCGATGATCTGGCCGTAGACGAGCACGGAGATGCGGTCGGCGAGACCGAAGACCACGCTCATGTCGTGCTCGACGATGAGCAGCGTCCGCCCCTCCGTGACCTTGCGGATCAGCGCCACGGCACGCTCGGTCTCATGGGCGCTCATGCCGGCGGTCGGCTCGTCGAGCAGGATGACCTTGGCGCCGCCGGCAATGGTGACGCCGATCTCCAGCGCGCGCTGGTCGGCATAGGACAGGAGGCCGGCCGGCGAATGACGCACGCCGGCGAGACCGATCAGCCCAAGGATCTCCTCGGCGCGCTCGTTGACGTCGCGCATGCCGCCGATCGCGCGCCAGAAGACGTAGCGATGGCCGAGCGCCCAGAGCGTCGCGCAGCGGATATTTTCGTAGACGCTCATATTGTGGAAGATGTTGGTGACCTGGAACGAGCGCGACAGGCCACGCCGGTTGATCTGATAGGCCGGCGCGCCGGCGACCGGCGCCCCGTCGATCAGGATCTCGCCTGAGCTCGGCGGGAAGGCGCCGGAGATCAGGTTGAACAGCGTCGACTTGCCGGCGCCGTTCGGGCCGATCACCGCATGGCGCTCGCCGCTCGCGACCTCCAGATCGACCGAGCGGATGATCTCGGCCGCGCCGAAGCGCTTCACCACCTTGCGCAGCGACAGGATGCTGCTGGCCGGGGCGTTCGTGGCTGTGCCGGTCATGGTCGCTCCGGTCATGGTTGGCCCGGTCATGGCGCCACCTCCTTCAGGCGCAGCGCGGCGCCGAGCGAGCCGCGCCGGCGCCAGCGCACCGCGACCGTCACGATGGCGAGGCCGAGGGCGAGGAGCGCGATCGCCACGATCCAGCTCGCCACCGCCTCGTGCGGGAAGCTCAGCCCGAACGCGCTCAGCACCCGGCCGTCCTCGCGCAGGCGATAGGCCATTTCGATGATCATCACGGTGCCGGCGAAGGCGACCACCGCGCCGGCCGTGCCGAGCAGCCAGCCCGGCAGCTTCTCGGCGAGCTCGCCGCGCCTGACGGCGCCGATGATCTGCGCCACCATGCCGCCGATGCCATAGGGCGCGAACATGACGACCACCACGAACAGCAGACCGAGATAGAGCTGCCAGACCTTGGTGAAGTCGGACAGCATGGACTGCATGAAGGAGATCAGAACGGCGCCGATGATCGGCCCGTAGAACACCGCCATGCCACCGATATAGGTCATCAGCAGCACCGCGCCGGAATTCAGCGCGCCGAGCTTCTCCGGCGTGATGATCTCGAAATTGACCGCCGACAGCGAGCCGGCGAGACCGGCGAAGCCGCCCGAGATCAGGAAGACCAGATAGCGCACGCGCTGCGGATCGTAGCCGATGAAGGCGACGCGGTCCGGATTGTCGCGCACGGCATTGGCGAGCCGGCCGAGCGGCGTGCGGGTGAAGGCCCACATGGCGAAGGACGCCGCGAACACCCAGAAGGCGATGAAGTAGTAGACGTTGATCTGCGGGCCGAGCGAGAAGCCCAGCGGTTCCGGGCCTGCCGAGCGGTCGCCGGAAATGCCTTCCTCGCCGCCGAAGATCGAAACGAACATCAGGCCCGAGGCGGCGATCAGTTCGCCGACGCCGAGCGAGATCATGGCAAACGGCGTGCCCGACCGTCGACAGGAGAACCAGCCGATGACGGCGCCCGCCGCCATGCCGGCGGCGAAGCCGACCAGCGGCAGCAGGGCCACGGGAATGCCGAGGCGCTGCGACTTGATCGCCGCCATCAGATGGATGGCGGCATAGCCGCCGAGCCCGAAATAGACGGCATGGCCGAAGGAGAGCATGCCGGACTGGCCGAGCAGCATGTTGTAGGCGAGCGCGAAGACGATCCACACGCCCATGATGTTCATGAGGGTGAGAGAGGTGCGCGAGGGGAAGATGTTCGGCAGGACGATCAGCAGCACGGCGAAGCCGAGCCAGACCGCGGCGGTCTTGAGGGTCGAGGATCCGGTCATGTCTCGCGAGCTCCCATCAGGCCGCGCGGCCGGAAGATCAACACCAGGACGAGGATGAGGAAGGGCAGCATCGGCGCGACCTGCGACAGCGTGATGCGGCCGAGATCGGAGCGGTTGGAGACGACGACGCCGAACCGTGCGAGCAGGTCGGAGAGCGAGGCGTCGACCGCCACCGCGAAGGTCTGGATGAGGCCGATGAGCAGGGAGGCGACGAAGGCGCCGCCGAGCGACCCCATGCCGCCGACCACGACGACGACAAAGACGATCGGCCCGAGCGTCAGGGCCATGGCCGGATCGGTGACAAGCAGCGCGCCGCCGATGACGCCGGCGAGGCCGGCCATGGCGCAGCCGACCGCGAATACGCCCATGAAGACCAGCGGTACGTTGTGGCCGAGATGGCCGACCATGTGCGGGTTGGAGAGCGAGGCCTGCACGATGAGGCCGACGCGCGTGCGCTTCAGCAGCATCCAGAGCGCCACGAACATGGCGATGGCCACGACCATCATGAAGATGCGGAAGGCCGGATATTGCGTGCCCCAGAGCGTGAACAGCGGCTGCTGGAGGATCGGCGGCGGCGTGTAGGGCAAGGGGTTCTTGCCCCAGATCAGCTTGACGATCTCCTCGATCAGATAGGCGATGCCGAAGGTGAACAGGAGCTCGGCGACATGGCCGTTGCGATGCACGTGGCGCAGGCCGAAGCGCTCGACGAGCGCGCCGATGAGCCCCACCAGCAGCGGCGCGAGCAGGAGCGCGATCCAGAAGCCGGTCTGGGCACCGACCGTATAGGCGAAATAGGCACCCAGCATGTAGAAGCTGGCATGGGCGAAATTGAGCACGCCCATCATCGAAAAGATCAGCGTCAGCCCGCTCGCGAGCATGAACAGCAACAAACCGTAGAGCACGCCATTCAGCGTGGAGAAGACGATCGTCTCCATGCGCATCAGCCTCCGGAGCCGGACAGGACGGGGGCACGGCGGGCCGGACGACCGGCCCGCCGCGACGTTCCGATCAGGCGCCCGGGCGGCGCATCTGGCAGGTGGTCGGCATGGCCGTCGCCTGCCCCTCGATCTTGACGTCGGTCTTGAAGCCGAAGCCGGTATTGTCGATGTCGAACCTCACGTTGTCCGACAGCGTCGAGATGAACAGCGGCTGGATCAGCTGGTGGTTGTCCTTGCGCATCTGGGCGCGGCCGGTCTCGATCGGGATGTCCATGCCTTCCAGCGCCAGCGCCACCTCGCGCGGCTCCGCCGACTTGGTGTCGTTCATCGCCTTGGCCAGCATGTCGAACATCACCTTCACCCGATAGTAGTAGTAGTCGAGGTTGCGGTGCTTGGCCTTGAACGCGCGGACGATGTCGTCCATCCCGATATCGGGAATGTTCGAATGCCATTCGGTGACCTGGCGGACGAGCCCGACGCCACCGCGGCCGATGCCGGCGACCGCGCCGAGGCCGCCACCGTAATAGGTGAAATAGGGCACGTTGAAGCCGGCATCCGACGAGGCCTTGATCAGCAGCTGCATGTCGTTGCCCCAGTTGCCGGTGATCACGGCCTGGGCGCCCGCCGAGCGGATCTTGGTGATGTAGGGCGAGAAGTCGCGGACGCGCGCCAGCGGGTGCAGCTCGTTGCCGACGATCTGGATGTCGGGGCGCTTGGCCGCCAGCATCTTCACCGCGCTCTCGGCCAGCGCCTTGCCGAAGGAATAGTCCTGGCCGATGATGTAGATGCGCTTCAGGTCCGGCTGGCCCTTGATGTAGTCGGTCAGCGCCGACATCTTCATGTCGGAATCGGCGTCGAAGCGGAAATGCCAGAACGAGCACTTGTCGTTGGTGAAGATCGGCTCGACCGCCGCATAGTTCAGGTACATCACCGACTGGCGCGGATTGCGCGCATTGTGCTTCTCGATCGCATCGATCAGCGCCGAGGCCACCGACGAGCCGTTGCCCTGCGACACGAAGCGGATGCCCTGGTCGATCGCCTTTTCGAGCTGGACGATCGCTTCCTGCGGATTGAGCTTGTTGTCGAAACCGACGACTTCGAGCTTGCGCCCGCCGGCGACCCCGCCGGCCGCGTTGATCCTCTCGGCCTCGAATTCGAACTGCTTCAACCCGCCGTCGCCGACGGGCGCCATGAAGCCCGACAGGGGATCGATGAAGGCGATGCGCACCGGACCGGACTGAGCCGAGGCCGGCAGGCTCGACAGCGCGGCGGCGGCAAGGCCCGAACCGACGACCTGGCGGCGGGTGACGTGAGACATGTTTTCCTCCATTGGCGCGGCGACCAGGCCGCAATCGGCGGCACGCGCCGCCCGGTTTCCTCTGAACGTCAAGGCCGCTTGCTGCGGCTCTTCGCGATTGAGCGGAAGGCGGCCTCGAGCGGCCGCCTTCCCTTTCCAGTCAATCAGGTCAGGCGACCTCGAACAACCCTGCGGCGCCCATGCCGCCGCCGATGCACATGGTCACGACCACGTGCTTGGCGCCGCGCCGCTTGCCCTCGATGAGGGCATGGCCGACGAGGCGCGCGCCCGACACGCCATAGGGGTGGCCGACCGCGATGGCGCCACCGTCGACGTTCAGCCGGTCGTTCGGAATGCCGAGCTTGTCGCGGCAGTAGATGACCTGCACGGCGAAAGCCTCGTTGAGCTCCCAGAGGTCGATGTCCTCGACCTTCAGCCCGGCGCGCTTCAGGAGCTTCGGCACGGCGAAGACCGGGCCGATGCCCATTTCGTCGGGCTCGCAGCCGGCGACCGCGAAGCCCTTGAAGATGCCGAGCGGAGCGAGGCCGCGCTGCTCGGCGAGCTTGCCGTCCATGACGATCGCCATGGAGGCACCGTCGGAGAACTGGCTGGCATTGCCGGCGGCGATCACGCCGCCCTCGATGGCCGGGCGGATCTTGGCGACGCCCTCATAGGTGGTGTCGGCGCGGATGCCCTCGTCCTCGGTCAGCGTCACCTCCTGCTGCCAGGTGCGCACGACCTCCTTCTTCTCGTTCATCTCCGTCATGGTCATGGAGGTGGTGAACGGCACGATCTCGTCGTCGAACTTGCGGCCCTGGCGGGCGGCGGCGGCGCGGCGCTGGCTCTCGACGCCATATTCGTCCTGCAGCTGCCGCGAGATGTTGTAGCGCTTGGCCACCGTCTCGGCGGTCTGCAGCATGGGCCAGTAGATTTCCGGCTTGTGCTGCTTCAGCCAGGGATCGATCAGGTTCGACCGGTTGGCCTGGTTCTGCACCAGCGAGATCGACTCGACGCCGCCGGCGGCGAAGATGTCGCCTTCGCCGGCGATGATCCGCTGGGCGGCGGTGGCGATCGTCTGCAGGCCGGACGAGCAGAAGCGGTTCACCGTCAGGCCGGAGACGCTGACCGGGCAGCCGGCCGAGATCGCGATCTGGCGGGCGATGTTGGAACCGGTGGCGCCTTCCGGATTGGCGCAGCCGACGATCACGTCCTCGACCTCGCCCGGATCGATCTTGGCGCGCTGGATGGCGTGCTTGGTGGCGTGCCCGCCCATGGCCGCGCCATGGGTGTTGTTGAGCGCGCCCTTCCAGGACTTGGCAAGGCCCGTGCGGGCGGTGGAGACGATGACGGCTTCACGCATGGCTCTCTCCTCGTGTCGGGTCGCGATCAGCCGCGCGGCGGCAGGGTGATGCCCTTGGCCGCGGCGGCTTTCATTGCGAATTTGGTGGTCTGCTCGAAGGCGCCCTGCAGCGCTTTCTGGCCGGACGCGTCCGAGATGTCCTCGAAGCGGGCGGCGATGGTTTCGGGCGTCCGCTCGGCCTCGTCGAGATAGATGCCGTCGGTCTCGTAGATCATGGTGCGGGCATAGGCGCCCGCGCCGGCGCACAGGATGACCCGCGACGGCGCCTTCTCGCTGACCAGGAACAGGACGCCGGGCGTGATCGATTCCGGGGTCAGCAGGGCGAGCGCCTCCTTCGACATCAGGTCTTCGGTCATGCGCGTCGCGGCGGTCGGCGCCAGCGTGTTGACGCGGATGTCGTTCTTGGCGCCTTCCAGGTGCAGCACGTTCATCAGGCCGACCATGGCGGCCTTGGCGGCGCCGTAGTTGGACTGGCCGAAATTGCCGTAGAGGCCCGACGAGGACGAGGTGAAGACGATGCGGCCATAGTTCTGGTTGCGCATGATCTCCCACACCGCCTTGGTGCAGTTGACCGTGCCCATCAGGTGCACCGCGACCACCGCCTCGAAATCGGCGAGCTCCATCTTCACGAAGGTCTTGTCGCGCAGGATGCCGGCATTGTTGACGAGAATGTCGATGCGGCCCCACTTGGCCATGGTCTTGGCCACCATGTCCTGGACCTGCACGGGATCGGCGACATTGGCGCCGTGGGCGATCGCCTCGCCGCCGGCGGCGACGATCTCGGCCACCACCTTGTCGGCGGCTTCCGACGAGCCGCCGGTGCCGTCACGGGCGCCGCCGAAATCGACGACGACCACCTTGGCGCCGCGCGCGGCAAGGCCGAGTGCATGGGAACGGCCGAGGCCGTTGCCGGCCCCGGTGACGATGGCGACGCGCCCGTCGAAACGAATGGTCATTGTTCAGATCCTCATGCCAGATAGGTGAGCGTGACCCAGTCGGCGACGACCGCCGGCTTGTCGCTGCCGTCGACCTCCACGGTCACGCCATAGGTCAGCTGATGCTGCTTGGGATTCTTCGATTCCAGCGCCTTCAGGGTGAAGCGGCCGCGCACCCGCGCGCCGGAGCGGACCGGCGAGACCATGCGCAGCTTGTCGAAGCCGTAATTGACGCCCATGGCGCGGCCGGCGATCTCCGGCAGCGCGTCGATGGCGAAGGCCGAGAACATCGAGACGGTCAGGAAGCCGTGCGCGA
The DNA here is from genome assembly GCF_026847585.1 of Phreatobacter sp. AB_2022a. Classification (NCBI taxonomy): domain Bacteria; kingdom Pseudomonadati; phylum Pseudomonadota; class Alphaproteobacteria; order Hyphomicrobiales; family Phreatobacteraceae; genus Phreatobacter; species Phreatobacter sp. AB_2022a. The sequence continues at coordinate 40,764 of NZ_JAPSET010000020.1, read as the reverse complement.
TGGTGCCGCCGAACGGCGTCTGCTTGGCCTTGACCGGATCGATATGGATGAACTGGTGGTCGAGGGTGATGTCGGCGAAGGCATCGATGGTGCCCTGGCTGATCTCGAACCATTTGGAGACGCCGATCTCCTGGCCGATCTGGCCCTTCAGGTCATCGATGGTCACGTGCTTGGCCATGGTCGTCACTCTCCTCCGAACAGCTTGTGGCCGCTATCGACGCCGATGCCGCCGTCGACCGGCAGGATCGCGCCGGTCGTATAGGCGCCGCCGCGGCCGCACAGGAACAGGAGACAGCCCATGATGTCGCTCGGCCGGCCGATGCGGCCGAGGGGGCTGTCCTGCTCGGCGCGCGCCTTGCCCGCCTCGCTCGACAGCGCGAACGCGGTCATGCGGCTCATGAACGGGCCGGGCGCGATGGCGTTGACGGTAATCTGCCGGTGCGCGAGCTCGATGGCCAGGATCTTGGTGAGATGGTGCACGGCCGCCTTGGAGGCCGCATAGGAATAGGCGCCGGCGCCGACCGGCTGCGTGCCCATGACCGAGCCGACATTGACGACACGCGCCGGATCGTCGGGGCTGGCGGCCTTGTCGAGCAGCGGCAGGAGTTCGCGGGTCAGCGTGAACAGGCCGGCGACATTGACCGACATGACGCCGTCCCAGGCCTTGAACGGGAAGCGTTCCAGCGGCTCGCCCCAGGTCTTGCCGGCATTGTTCCAGAGAATGTCGAGCCGGTCGGTGCGCGCCCTGACCGCATCGGCGAGCGCGACGACGCCGGCTTCCGTGCCGACATCGCCGGCAAAGCCTTCCGCCCGGCCCGGTCCGCCGAGGCCGTTGAGCTCGGCAGCGACCGCCTCGCAGGCATCGCCCTTGCGCGAGGCGATGAGCACGCGGGCGCCCGCCATGACCAGGGCTTCGGCCCCCATGCGGCCGATGCCGGTGGCGCCGCCGGTGACCAAGGCGGTCTTGCCCTTGAGACCGAAGAGATCGTCGAGAAAAGCCATGGCCAGCCTATTCATTCCTCAAGAAATCGAGCCCCCGACCGTGCGGGGGCTCCGCTCGTTGCGCCGTCCCGATCAGAAGCCGCGCGCCAGCGCCACCCGGTCGGCATGGAAGTCGGCGTCGCCATAGAGTTCGGAGGCGACCTGCATGCGCTTGGCGAAAAGACCGATGTCGATGGCATCGGTCATGCCGATGCCCCCGTGCATCTGGATCGCCTCCTGGGCCGCGAGGCGGGCGACGGACGCGGCCTTGGCCTTGGCGACCGAGACGGCGAGCGCGGCGCCGGCCGGGTCGTCGTCGAGCGCCTGCAGCGCGGCGAGCACGGCCGACTTGACGATCTCGATCTCGCAGAAGAGCTGGGCGGCGCGGTGCTGCAGCGCCTGGAACGATCCGATGGTGCGGCCGAACTGCTTGCGCTCGCGGAGATAGGCGACCGTGCGGCCGAAGGTCTCCTGGGCATTGCCCGAGAGCTCCGCGGCAAGGCCGGCGCGGCCCGCGCCGAGCACGACCTCGAGCAGGCCGAGGCCGTCGTCGACCTCGCCGACGACATCCGCGCCGGTCACCTGGACATCGTCGAAGCCGAGCCTGGCCGCGCCGCGGGCATCGAGCGTCGCGATCCGCTCGGTCTCGAGGCCCTTCGCCCTGGCATCGACGAGGAACAGGCTGATGCCCTTGTCCTCGCCGGCGCTGCCGGCCGTGCGCGCCGCGACCAGCACCGCATCGGCGACATGGCCGTCGGCCACCATGGTCTTGACGCCGTTCAGCTTGAAGCCGTTGCCCGAGGCCTCCGCCGTGAGCGCGGTTGCCGCCGGCGCATGGCGCCGGCCTTCGTCGACGGCGGTCGCGATGATCGCCTCGCCGCGCGCGATCGCCGGCAGCCAGCGCTCCTTCTGGGCGGCGCTGCCGCCGCGCGACAATGCCGTCGCCGCCATGACGGCGGTCGAGAGGAAGGGCGAGGCGGCGAGCGTGCGGCCCATCTCCTCGCAGACGAGGCCGGCGCCGACAAAACCGAAGCCGAGCCCCCCGGCCTCTTCCGGCACCAGAATGCCGGTCCAACCCATCTCCGCCATGTCGCGCCAGAGCGCACGGTCGAAACCGTCGGCGACGCGTTCGTCGCGCAGGCGCCGGAGTGCCGCCACCGGCGACTTCTCGCTCACGAAACCGCGGGCGGCATCCTGGAGCAGGCGCTGGTCTTCATTCAGAACGAGCATAATGAACTCCCGCTCGGGCTCAGGCGGAGGGCAGGTCGAGCAGGCGCTTGGCGACGATGTCGAGCATCACCTCCGACGTGCCGCCTTCGATCGAATTGGCCTTGGTGCGCAGCCAGGACCGGGGCAGATCGCCGTCGTTGGAGCGCTGGCCTTCCCATTCCAACCCGTCATGACCGGCGAGCCGCATGATCAGCTCGTAGCGGCGCTTGTTCAGCTCGGTGCCGTAATATTTGAGCACGGCCGACTTGTCGCCGACGCCGCGGCCGCCAGCCGCCGCCTCGTCCTTGTAGCGCGCCATGGTGGCGGCGAAGGCGAGCGCGTCGACCTCGGCGCGCGCGGCATCGGTGCGCAGGAAGGCATCCGCCAGCCGGCCGCCGGCATCAAGCCCGACCTCCTCGGCGGCAAGCTGTCCGGGCGACCGGCCGGTGGTAAGGCCGCCGGTGCCGCCGCCGATCATCTCGCGCTCGTGCGTGAGCAGATATTTGGCGATGTCCCAGCCGCGGTTGAGCGTGCCGACGAGATTGGCCTTCGGCACCTTCACGCCGTCGAAGAAGGTCTCGCAGAACGGCGACTTGCCGGAGATCAGCGTGATCGGCTTGGTCGAGACGCCCGGCCAGGTCATGTCGAACAGGACGAAGGAAATGCCGAGATGCTTGGGCGCCGCCGGATCGGTGCGCACCAGGCAGAAGATCATGTCGGCCTTGTCGGCATAGCTCGTCCAGATCTTCGAGCCGGTGACGACGAAATGGTCGCCGGCATCCTCGGCGCGGGTCTGCAGCGAGGCAAGGTCGGAGCCGGCATTCGGCTCCGAATAGCCCTGGCACCAGCGGATCTCGCCGCGCGCGATGCGCGGCAGATGTTCCTTCTTCTGCTCTTCGCTGCCGAAGGCGAGAAGGGCCGGCCCCAGCATCCAGATGCCGAAGCTCTCGAGCGGCGAGCGCGCGCCGATCGCCGCCATCTCCTGCTTCAGCACCTTCACCTGTTCATGGTCGAGGCCGCCGCCGCCATAGGCCTTGGGCCAGGCCGGCACGGTCCAGCCGCGCGCGGCCATGCGCTCCATCCAGACGCGCTGCGCCTCGGATTGGAAAACCCAGTTGCGGCCGCCCCAGCAGATGTCCTCGTCGCCATGCGTCGGGGTCCGCATTTCCGGGGGGCAGTTGGCGTCGAGCCAAGCGCGCGTCTCCAGCCGAAAGGCCTCCAGCGCATCCATCGGCGTCTCCCTCGCGGCCGGTGATCTTTTTGAACCCGGCGCTGCTTTCGTTCATTGACGCGCCCGCCGGGGCGGGGACATACTCGGGAGTATGTTCGGGCCGAAATGGCTTGTCGAGAGGTTTCGTGCTGCGGCTGCGAAACTTTTTCGCACAGGCGGGGAGGCCCGGCCTGCGGGGGCCGCCGCGGCGCCCGCCAAGGACAAGAAAAGACGAGATGATCACGCGCCGGACAGAGGCGCGATCGAGACACGGGAGGATGCCGCATGTTGCGCGGTATGATGATGGATACGCCGCTGAATGTTTCGGCTGCGATCGAATATGGCGCGGAAATGCACCCCGATGCCGCGATCGTATCGGCCACGATCGAGGGCGGCATCCATCGAACGACCTATGCCGAAACGCTGCCGCGCGTCGCCAAGCTCGCCCATGCGCTGACCGCGCTCGGCGTGAAGGAAGGCGACCGGGTGGCGACGCTGGCCTGGAACGGCTACCGCCATTTCGAGCTCTATTATGCCATCGGCGGCATCGGCGCGGTCACCCATACGATCAATCCGCGGCTGTTCCCGGAACAGCTCGTCTATATCGTCAATCACGCCAAGGACCGGGTGCTGTTCTTCGACATCAATCTCGCGCCGCTGGTCGCCAAGATGCGCGCGCACTGGCCGAAGGACCTGATCTACGTCGCGATGACCGATGCCGCGCACAAGCCGACCGGCGAAGGCCTGGAGGACGTGCTCGTCTACGAGGACCTCATCGCCGGCCAGCCCTCGACATTCGCCTGGCCGCGGATCGACGAGAACGCCGCCTGCTCGCTCTGCTACACGTCCGGCACGACGGGCGAGCCGAAGGGCGCGCTCTACAGCCAGCGCTCGGTCATGCTGCACGCGCTGTTCACGCTCACCTCGGGCATGTCGAGCCTCGGCTCCGGCGCGACCATCCTGCCGGTCGTCCCGCTGTTCCACGTCAATGCCTGGGGCCTGCCCTATACCGCGCCGATCGTCGGCATCAACCTGGTCATGCCAGGGGTCAAGCTCGACGGCCCCAATCTCTACGACCTCCTGGAGACGGAAAAGGCCACCTCGTCCTGGGGCGTGCCGACGGTCTGGCTCGGCCTGCTCGCCGAGATCGCCAAGCGCGGCGCCAAGCCCTCGGCGCTGTCGGAGGTGATCATCGGCGGCTCGGCCGCGCCCCGCGCCATGATCGAGAGCTTCGAGACCATGGGCGTCAGCGTCGTCCACGGCTGGGGCATGACCGAGATGAGCCCGGTCGGCACGCTCGGCGTCCTCGCGATGAAGGACAGGGCGAAGCCGCTGCAGGAGCGCATCGACCTGAAGGGACGGCAGGGCCGGCGCATGTTCGGCGTCGAGCTGAAGATCGTCGACGAGGAAGGCCGGCGCCTGCCCCATGACGGCGAGGCCTCCGGCGAGCTCTTCGTGCGCGGGCCGGCCATCGTCTCGGGCTATTACGAGAATGCCGAGGCCACGGCCCGGGCGCTCGACAAGGACGGCTGGTTCGGCACCGGCGACGTCGCGAAGATCACACCCGACGGCTATCTCATCATCGTCGACCGCACCAAGGACCTCGTCAAATCCGGCGGCGAGTGGATCTCCTCGATCGATGTCGAGAACGCGGCCATGGCCCATCCCGGCATCGCCGCCTGCGCGGTCATCGGGGTGCCGCATCCCAAATGGCAGGAGCGGCCGCTCATGGTGGTGGTCAAGTCGGCCGGCGCCGAGCCGAAGAAGGAAGAGATCTTCGCGACACTGGAAAAGGCCATCGCCAAGTGGCAGATGCCCGACGACGTCGTGTTCGTCGAGCAGTTGCCGCTGACGGCCACCGGCAAGGTGTCGAAACTGACGCTGCGCAAGCAGTTCGCCGACCATCCGCTGCCGGATGCCGGCTGACCGACCGACCGCGGACGACCGGCCACCATGTCGCTGACAATCGAAGACGTCGTCCCCCAGGATCGCCGCGAGGAAGTGCTCGCGGCGGCGGCCGAGTGCTTCATGCGCCGCGGCTACGAACAGACCTCGATGGACGATGTCGCGGACATGCTCGGCGCGACCAAGGGCCGCGTCTACCACCATTTCCGCTCCAAGCCCGAACTGTTCTTCGAGGTCTATCGCCGTGCCATGGCGATCCTGATGCATGCCGTCGAGCCGATCACCCGGCGCGGCGGCAGCGCCGGCGAGCGCCTGGGCGGCATGGCCAGGGCGCATACCCTGGCGATGATGGAAACGCGCTCGTTCCAGCGCAGCCTGACGCTTGGCGTCGATCTCTACCGCTTCGGCCATACCGGGCCCGAGCACAAGGCGGCGCTCGAGGAGCTGATGAGCCTGCGCTTCGTCTACGAGGACCTCTACCGCGACACATTCGCGGCCGGCCTTGCCGACGGCACGCTCGAGGTTTCCGATCCTTCGCTCGCCATGCGCACCCTGCTCGGCGCGCTCAACTGGGTGGCGGTGTGGTACACGCCGCGCCCGGGCGAGACACGCGCCCATCGCGAACGCCTTGCCGACGAGATCGTCGAAACCGTGCTCGGCGGCTACCGCGCCCGGCGCTGACCGCCGCAAATGTCACCGGGAAAGGCCAGGCCATGGCGAAACGTGTGACCGGGCGCTGCCTCTGCGGCGCCGTGACCTTCGGCTTCGACGCGGCGCCGGTCATGACGCGCGCCTGCTGGTGCCGCGACTGCCAATATCTCGCCTCGGGCAATGCCGCGATGACCGCGATCTTCTCAACGGAGACCTTCACCGTATCGGGCGAGCTCGGAGCCTACGAAAGCGCCGCCGACAGCGGCAACCGGATCCGTCGCCGGTTCTGCCCGCGCTGCGGCACGCCGCTGTTCAGCGACGATCGCGCCCTGCCGGACTATATGGTCGTCAGGGTCGGCGCCCTCGACGACCGCGAGATCGGCAAGCCGCAAAGCGTGATCTGGACCGGCTCGGCGCCGAGCTGGGGTCATGTCGATCCCGACATCCCCCAGACACCGGGGCATCCCGCGCAGATCCGCGCCGGGTGAGGCGCGACGATCAGGCCGTGGTTCGCCCGGCGCGCGCAAGCCCATGGGCGACCAGCGCCTCGATCACCTGCGCATAGCGGATGCCGCTCGCATCCAGCGCCTTGGCGTACATCGAAATGTCGGTGAAGCCCGGAATGGTGTTGATCTCGTTGACGACGAGGCTGCCGTCACCGCGCAGGAAGAAGTCGACCCGCGCCATGCCGTCGCAGCCGAGGCAAAGAAAGGCCTCGCGCGCCATGCGCTGCAACCGCGCGATGTCGTCCTCTGGAAGCTGCGCGGGCACGCTCAGCACCGCCCCGTCGGCATCGATATATTTGGCGTCGTAGCTGTAGAAGCCGTGGCTGTCGGCGGCGGCGATCTCGCCGGGCAGCGAGACGAACAGCTCGCCGTCGGGCCGTTCGAGCACGCTCAGCTCGATCTCGCGGCCTTGCACGAATTCCTCGACCAGCACCTTGCGGTCGTGCCGGAAGGCCTCCGCGAGCGCGGCGGCGAAGCCGTCCGGCGTCGTCACCTTGCTGACGCCGACCGACGAGCCCTGGCGCGCCGGCTTGACGAAGAGCGGCAGCCCGAGCGCGGCGCTGACGGTCTCGAACGACGGCGTCTCGCCCTGCTGCACGGTGACGAACCGTGCCACCGGCAGGCCCGCGGCGGCCAGCAGGCGCTTGGTCACGTCCTTGTCGATGGCGGTCGCCGATCCCAGGATGCCGCAGCCGACGAGCGGCACACCGAGCACTTCGGCAAAGCCCTGCACCGAGCCGTCCTCGCCGTGCAGGCCATGGAGCACGGGAAAGATCAGGTCGATCGCCGGCAGCTCGCGCGGCGCACCCGCGCCGGTCACCGCCAGGAGGCGGCCGCGGCCGCCGGGCAGGAAGGCAAGCTCCGCTCCGCCTTCGGCGATCGTCTCGGGCAGACGGCCCTCGGCCAGCTCCTGCCCGAGCCAGCGGCCGTCACGCGTCACGAAGACCGGGATCACCTCGAAGCGGTCCGCATCGAGCGCCTCGACGACGTTGCGGGCGGACATGATGGAGACGTCGTGCTCGGCGGAACGGCCGCCGAACAGGACGGCGATGCGCAAACGGGTCATGGCGGTTTCCGGTCTTTCAGCGGGTATTTCTCAAGCCTGCCCCGAATCGGCAGGCCTGAAGGCTGGGTTGAAGATCCTATCATGGTGCCGCCCGTCACGGCCGCCGGCGCCCGATTGACGGTCGGTCTGGTGCACTCGATGGATATCCATATATGATAAAAATGAATATTCATGGAGAGGACGAGCCGATGCCGCTCTATGTCCGGGACGATGATGTCGCGGCTATGGCCGCCGAACTGCAGAGCCTGATCAACGCACGCTCGAAAACGGACGCGGTACGCCAGGCGCTGCAGAATGAAATCGACCGCCAGAAGCGGCGGCTGCCGCTCGCCGCGCGGATATCTGCGCTGCAGCACCGCGTGGCAGCGCTCGGCCCAACCAACCCGGCCTTCGACAGCAAGGCCTTTTCCGACGAGATGTGGGACGGCCGGTGATGTTCATCGATACTTCGGCTATCGTTGCGATCCTGCTCGCCGAGGCTGATGCCGATGCCCTGATCCGGCGGATCGAGGAGACGCGTGAGGCGCGCTACGTCTCGCCGCTCGTTCGTTTCGAAGCAGCTCTGGCGATCGCACGGGCGAAAACCCCGACGGGCGGCGCCGCGCCTGCGGCGCGCGCCGCTCTCATCGACGAAGGCTGTGCCCTGGTCGACGCGTTCATCGAGGCGATCGATGCGCGGATGATCGACATATCTCCGATGATCGGCACAGGAGCTGTCGAGGCCGCGAAGACCTATGGCAAAGCGGTAGGCCACGCGGCCGACCTCAATTTTGGCGACTGCTTCAGCTATGCCTGCGCCCGTCAGCAGAAGGTCGGCCTCCTCTACAGGGGCGACGACTTCGCCCGGACCGATCTCGGCTAAAGCCCGGTGCGAACGGCCAAGGACGCTGATGCGTCGGGTCGCAGAGGGCCTCCCAAACGGCGGAACGAGAGCAGCAATTTGGGAGACGCCACCAACTGATATCCGCGATATCATACCAACGGCCCAGGACGCTGACGCGTCGGGCCGTTGAGGGCCTCGCAAATTGCTGAACGAGAACAGCAATTCGCGAGACGGAACCAACGGTCATCTGCGATGCCCGTTGGTATCAGTCGGCCTCAGCCTGCCCGGGCACGGGCCTCGCGCACCATCTTGACCAGGGTCTTGTGCAGGGCTTCGCCCGTCGTCACCCGTTCGGCGAAGAGCACGCGCGCGGTGCGCTCCCCGGCCGCGAGATCGAAGCCCTCGGGATCCGCGCCGGTCATCTTCCACGGGCCCGGCTCCTCGCCGGCCAGCACCGTAGCGTAGACCTGGACGGCGTCGGCGTGGTCGTCGTTCATGTGGTCGATCGCGCCTGCCTCGGCGGCGATCAGGCCCTCGGCATCGCCGATTTCGGTCTTGAGATCGGCGCCCGGCAGGTCGGCCGCCCGCGCGAAGCCGCCATTGAGATGGCCGGCCGCAACCGCGAGCCGCCACAGGCTGAAATCCGGAAAGTCGGCATAGAGCGCCGATTTCGGATTGCGGGCGACGAACCGCGCCTTGGCGCGGGCGCGCGCCGCCTCGTCCTCGATCCGCTCGAAGCGGCCGAGCACGGTGAGGCGCGGATGGGCGAGCGGATCACCCTTGCCGCCACGGGCGAGCAGGACGGAAGCGCGCGGATCGGCCTTCAGATTGGCGGTGTGGCTGGACAGATTGGAGATCATGATCAGCGGCGCGCCGTCGAAATCGGTCGCAACCGTCACCAGCGTCGTCACCGGATGGCCGGTATTGCGGTCCAGCGTGCCGAGGGCCGCGACGCGCACCGAGCGCAGCAGGTCCTTGGCCCATTCGACCGGCTTGAAATCGGCCGGTTGCGGCGCGTTTTCGTTCGGATTTGCCGGCATGGCCCCGGGCTGGGTCTTGATGTCCATGGTCATTCTCCGCTTTTCGCGCGGGACCATGGCCGCGCCGCGGCGCCGAGGCAAGCCCCGACACGGCCGGCCACGGGGCTTGACGCCCGCCGGCACCTCCCGCATGGGTCCCGCTCAAGAGGACCGAGCCCATGCCCCTTCGCCTGTCGACCGCCCAGGATGATTTTGCCGCCCGCTTCGCCGATCTCCTGGCGATGAAGCGCGAAGTGTCGGAGGAGGTCGGCCAGACCGTCAAGGCGATCGGCGCCGATATCGCCGCCCGCGGCGACGCCGCGCTGATCGCGCTGACGGCCCGGTTCGACCGCCTCGACCTGACGCCCGCCACCATGCGCGTCACGGGCCAGGAGATCGCCGCCGCGCGCGCCGCCTGCGACCCGGCGACGCTCGATGCCCTGAAGCTCGCCGCCGAGCGGATCGAGAGCTACCATGTCAGGCAGAAGCCGAGCGACGACCGCTTCACCGACGCGCTCGGCGTCGAACTCGGCTATCGCTGGACGGCGATCGAGGCGGTCGGGCTCTATGTGCCCGGCGGCACCGCCGCGTATCCATCCTCGGTGCTGATGAACGCGGTGCCGGCCAAGGTCGCCGGCTGCCCGCGCGTCGTCATGGTGGTGCCGGCGCCCGACGGCGTGCTGAACCCGCTGGTGCTCGCCGCCGCCGACCTTGCCGGCGTCGACGAGATCTACCGCATCGGCGGCGCGCAGGCGATCTTCGCCCTGGCCCTCGGCACCGAAACCATCGCCCCGGTGGCCAAGATCATGGGCCCCGGCAATGCCTTCGTCGCGGCGGCCAAGCGCCAGGTCTTCGGCACGGTCGGCATCGACATGATCGCCGGCCCGTCGGAAGTGCTGGTCATCGCCGACGGTTCAGCCAATGCCGAATGGATCGCCGCCGACCTCCTCGCCCAGGCCGAGCACGACACCGCCGCCCAGTCGCTGCTGATCACCGACGACGGAGCGCTCGCCGACGCGGTGATCGCCGCGGTGGAAGGCCAGCTCAAGAGCCTGCCGCGTGCCGACATTGCCGGCGCGAGCTGGCGCGACTACGGCGCGGTGATCGAGGTCGCCAGTCTCGACGAGGCCGTGCCGCTGGCCGACCGCATCGCCGCCGAACATCTCGAAATCATCGCCGACGACGCCGAGGCGCTCGCCGGCCGCATCCGCAATGCCGGCGCCATCTTCCTCGGCGGCCATACGCCGGAGGCGATCGGCGACTATGTCGGCGGCTCCAATCACGTGCTGCCGACGGCCCGCTCGGCGCGCTTTTCCTCCGGTCTCGGCGTGCTCGACTTCATGAAGCGCACCTCGATCCTGAAATGCGGACCGGATCAGCTCGCCGCGCTCGGCCCGGCGGCCATCGCGCTCGGCCAGGCCGAGGGCCTGGCCGCCCACGCCCGCTCGGTCGCCATCCGCATGAACCGGGGCTGATGCGCTCGGCCCGGCGGCGTCACGACACGGTCGACAGACGCCGCTCCAGCCGGCATTGTCACAGTCCGAACCGGGACCTGCCGAGAATGCCAAGAAGAGGCCTGTCGTGACCGATCCGAAGCCCTTGCGCCGGCTGGTGGCCGTGACCCTGGACGAGGCCTCGATCGGGCGATCCTCGCCCGATGTCGAGCACGAGCGGGCGGTCGCGATCTACGACCTGATCGAGGAGAACTCGTTCGGTCCCAAGGGCGTCGACGGCGGCCCCTTCACGCTGCACATCTCGCTCGCCGAGGGCAAGCTGGCCTTCGACATCAAGCACGAAGACGGCCGGCAGGTGGTGACCCACATGCTGTCGATGACGCCGTTCCGGCGGATCGTGAAGGACTATTTCATGATCTGCGACAGCTATTACGAGGCGATCCGCCACGCGACGCCGGCGCAGATCGAGACCATCGACATGGCCCGGCGCGGCCTGCACAACGAAGGTTCGGAGACGCTGAAGGAGCGCCTGAAGGACAAGCTCGACCTGGATTTCGACACGGCGCGGCGGCTGTTCACGCTGATTTCAGTGCTGCACTGGAAAGGTTAGCCGGCTTTGTCGGACCGCCGCCGTAACCCCCAGGCCGTCCTGTTCGCCTGTGGCATGAACCAGGTGCGCTCACCCATGGCGGCGGCGATCATGCAGCATTTCTTCGGCAGGTCGATCTTCGTCGACAGCGCCGGGGTGCGCAAGGGCGAGCACGATCCCTTCGTCGATGCCGTCATGGACGAGATCGGCATCGACACCCACAAAAGCCGCCCGAAGACCATCGAGGAGCTCGAGGAATGGGAAGGGCTCAATTTCGATCTCGTCGTGACGCTCGCGCCCGAGGCTCATCACCGGGCGCTCGACCTGACGCGGACGCTCGACATGGAGGTCGAATACTGGCCGACGCCCGATCCGACGCTGGCCCAGGGCTCGCGCGAGCAGCGGCTCGATGCCTATCGCGGCGTGCGCGACATGCTGCTGTCCAACATCCGCAAGCGCTTCAGCCGCAGCACCGGCAATGAGTGAGGCTGGCGAATAGCGAGTGGCGAGTGGGGATGCAGCCATCGACGTCGAGCTCGGCCGCGGACGGCTGCATGGCCCTACTCGCTATTCGCCACTCGCTATCCCCTGCCCAGCCTTGCCAACTGCTCCTGCGTCTCGACGGCCAGCCGCCGGGTGAGTTCGCCGGCGCCGATCTCGCGGCCGAGGGCAGCGGCCTGACCGGACCAGAGCGATGAGAAATCGCCCGAGCCTGCGGCTTCGGCCTTGGCCTTGAGCGGCGCCAGCGCGCCGCCGGCGGTCGGGAAGGCTGGCGCATCGGCGGAGAGCGGACCGATCTCGCGCATGACGCGGTTGACGATGCCGCGCGCCGGCCGGCCGGTGAACAGGTTGGTCAGCGCGGTCGAATCGTCCTTGGCGGTCTTCAGGGCCGCCCGGTGCATGGCCGTGACCTTGGCTTCCGGCGTGAACAGATAGGCGGTGCCGATCTGCACCGCGGATGCGCCGAGCGCGAAGGCCGCCGTAATGCCGCGGCCATCGGCGATGCCGCCGGCGGCGATGACCGGCAGGGCCACGGCATCGACCACCTGCGGCACCAGCGCCATCGTGCCCGCCTGGCTCGCGACGTGGTCGGTGAGGAAGATGCCGCGATGGCCCCCGGCTTCGGCGCCCTGCGCGATGATCGCGTCGCAGCCATGGTCCTCCAGCCAGCGCGCCTCGTCGGCAGTGGTCGCCGAGGAGACGATCCGGGCGCCGGCCGCGCGCACGCGATCGACCAGCGCGGGCGCCGGCAGGCCGAAATGGAAGCTGACGACCTCCGGCTTCAACTCCTCCACGACGGCGCAATAGGCATCGTCGAAGGGCGCCCGGCTGCCGGCCGGCGTCGGCATGGCCGGGTCGAGGCCGAATTCACGGTAGAAGGGCGCCAGGCGCTGCTTCCAGCCGGCCTCGCGCGCCGCATCGGCGGCAGGCGGCGTGTGGCAGAAAAAGTTGACGTTGAGCGGCCGCGCCGTGCGCTGCCTGACGAGGCCGATCTCGTTGCGCAGCTGCTCGGGCGAAAGCAGCGCGCCGGGCACGGCGCCGAGCCCGCCGGCCTCGGCCACAGCCACCGCCAGCTCCGCGCCCTGCGCCCCGGCCATGGGGGCCTGGAGGATCGGCAGCGCAATGCCGAAAAGGTCCTGGATACGCCGGTCGAGAGCCATGATCGCCTGCCTTGCAGCGGTGGGGTCCTGAGGCCCGGCAGCTTAGCCGAGATCGAGGGGCGCACGCAGCAGGGCCGATCGACGGACAGGCATTCGCCAGACCGGACGCGAGACGGCGGCGAGGCGACACCGGCCGCGTCCGGCCGTCGTGGTCAGGGGCGCCAGCCGGTCGCCACGGGCTCGTCGGCATCCGGTGCCGACGGCGCCGGCTCGGCGGCACGGGCCGCGTCGATGATCTTCATCAGCTCGCGAAGGGCCGCCTCCACCCCTTCGCCCGACGCCGCGGACAAGACCAGCGGCGTCTTGTTGACCGCACCCTTCGCGGCCCGCTTCAGCCGCGCGAGCTGTTCCTTGCGGGTCTCCGGATCGAGCGCGTCGGCCTTGGACAGGGCGACGATCTCGGGCTTCTCGGCAAGCCCTTCGCCATAGGCCTCGATCTCGGTGCGGACGAGCTTGTAGGCCTTGCCGGCATGCTCGCTGGTGCCGTCGACGAGATGCAGCAGCACGCGGCAGCGCTCGACATGGCCGAGGAAGCGGTCGCCGAGGCCATGGCCGTCATGGGCACCTTCGATCAGGCCGGGAATGTCGGCGAGCACGAATTCGCGGCCGACCACGCGCACCACACCGAGGCCGGGATGCAGCGTGGTGAACGGATAATCGGCGATTTTCGGCTTGGCCGCGGTGGTGGCGGCGAGGAAGGTCGACTTGCCGGCATTGGGCATGCCGACGAGACCGGCATCGGCGATCAGCTTGAGGCGCAGGATGATCCAGGCCTCCTGCGCCGGCTGGCCCGGATTGGCATGGCGCGGCGCCTGGTTGGTCGAGCTCTTGAAATGGGCGTTGCCGAAGCCGCCATTGCCGCCTTCGAGCAGGACGACGCGGTCGCCCACCTTGGTGAGGTCGGCGAGCAGCGTCTCGCCGCTCTCGTCGAAGACCTGGGTGCCCGCCGGCACTTTCAGCACGACGTCGGCGCCGCGCGCACCGGTGCGGTTGCGGCCCATGCCGTGGACGCCGATCTTGGCCTTGAAATGCTGCTGGTAGCGGTAGTCGATCAGCGTGTTGAGGCCCTGCACGCATTCGATCACGACATCGCCGCCACGGCCGCCGTCGCCGCCGTCTGGCCCGCCGAACTCGATGAACTTGGCCCGATGAAACGAGACGCAGCCGGCGCCGCCGGCACCCGATTTCACATAGACCTTGGCCTGATCGAGAAACTTCATGTTCCGCCCACGCGCCGCCGGACATGGCGGGAGGGGTTCCTAGCCCGAAATATCAGGCGAAAACAAGGAAAAGCGAGGTGCGAGGGGCAATTGATCGGTGTTCGCTTCCATCGCGGGCGGAGCGATCTGTGGGCCGAGGCGCGGAGGGGGCTTCCTATAAGGGCTTTTCCGAAGTTCAATGCGGCGGCATGGTCGGCGCCCAGAGGAACGGCAAGTTCCCGTCCGGCGCGAGGCAAGGGGAAGAGCGGGATGTATCGCTATCGCACGATCTTGGGCGCGGCCGCGGCTGCAATGGCCCTTTCCATCTGGGCGCCGGCGCTGCCGGCCGCCGCGCAGGAGCTGCGCGTCGGGCTCTCGGCCGAGCCGAGCTCGGTCGATCCGCATTTCCACAATCTGACGCCGAACCACCAGCTGCGCTCGCATGTCTTCGAATCGCTGACCGACCAGGACAAGAACCAGCAGCCGATCCCCAAGCTCGCCGAAAGCGTCCGGGCGGTCGATCCGACCACCTGGGAGTTCAAGCTGCGGCGCGGCGTCAAGTTCACCGACGGGACCGAATTCACCGCCCGCGACGTGATCTTCTCCTATTGCCGCGTGCCGAAGGTGGAGAACTCTCCCTCCTCGCTCGTCGTCAGCATGCGCGCGATCGCCACCATGACGGCGCCCGATCCCTATACGATCATCGTCACCACCACACAGCCGCACCCGGTGCTCGCCAACGAATTGTCGAACATTGCGATCATCTCGGCGAAAGCCGCCGGGGCGCCGGAAAACCTCGCCTTCAACCGGGCCGGCTGCACCGGCATGGAGGCCTGGCCGAAGACCGAGGACTTCAACAACCTCAAGCTTGCCGTCGGCACCGGGCCGTTCCGCTATGTCTCGTTCACCCGCGGCGACCGCATCGTGCTGGAGCGCAACGACGCCTATTGGGGCGACAAGCCGGCCTGGCAGCGCGTCACCTTCCGGCCGATCACCCAGGCCGCGGCGCGCGTCGCCGCCCTGCTCGCCGGCGATGTCGACTTCATCGAGAACCCGCCGATCCAGGACCTGCCGCGGATCAAGCAGAACCCGCAATTCGTCACGGCGGAAGCCCTGTCCAGCCGGATCATCTACCTGCACTTCAACTATCTGACCGAAACCGCGCCTCCCGGGGTCACCGATACGGGCGGCAGGAACCCGTTCCGCGACCGGCGCGTGCGCGAGGCGATCAGCCTGGCCATCGACCGCGACGCGATCGTCGCCCGCATCATGGGCGGCGTCGCCGTCGCCGCGGCCGAACTGCTGCCGAACCCGCTGCCCGGCACCAATGCCGGCATCAAGCCGGAGCGGCCGAATATCGAGCGGGCGCGCAAGCTGCTCGCCGAGGCCGGCTATCCCAACGGCTTCGGGCTCGTCCTGGCGACCCCCAACGACCGCTACATCAATGACGGGCAGGTCGCCCAGGCGGTCGCCCAGATGCTGACCCGCATCGGCATCAAGACGCAGATCGATGCGATGACCGCCTCGACCTTCTTCGCCCGCCGCAACCGCGCCGAGTTCGGCTTCTGGCTGTCCGGCTGGGCCGCCGACACGGCGGAAATGTCCAACCCGCTGCGCGCGCTGGCGGCAACGCCCGACCGCAATCGCGGCATGGGCACGACCAATCCGGGCGGCTATTCCAACCCGGCCATGGACGCCAAGCTGTTCGAGGCGCTGACCGTGGTGGATGATGCCCGCCGCAACGCGCTGCTCGCCGAGGCCTCGCGCATGGCGATGAGCGATTTCGGCCTGATCCCGCTGCATTTCGAGGTCTCGGTCTGGGCCTTCAAGCGCGGACTGACCTATACGGCGCAAATGAACCAGTATACCCGCGCCGAGCTCGTGCAGCAGGCGCCCGCGTCGCGCTGACCATGGTTCCCGCGGCCGGCCGACCGGTCGCGGGCGCCCTTGCAGGCCGCCTTCACAGCCTCGCCCCGAGCCGCAGGGAGACCTGAACGATGCTCGTCTTCATCCTTCGCCGCCTCGGCCAGAGCGCATTCGTGGTCACCGCCATGGCGGTGCTGGTGTTCCTCGGCGTCTATGCGATCGGCAATCCGATCGACATCCTGCTCGCGCCCGATGCAGATCAGGCCGAACGCGATGCGGCGGTGGCCCGGCTCGGCCTCGACAAGCCGCTCTATGTCCAGTTCGGCATGTTCGCCTGGAACCTGCTGCACGGCGATTTCGGCAAGAGCTTCGTCCACGGCGTCGATGCGCTCGGCCTCATCGTCTCGCGCATGCCGGCGACGCTCGAACTCGCCGTGGTGGCGCTCGGCCTCACCGCGCTGATCGGCGTGCCGCTCGGCGTCATTGCCGGGCTGAAGCACGACACGGTCGTCGGCCGCAGCATCATGACCGGCTCGGTGGTCGGCTTCTCGCTGCCGAACTTCTGGTTCGGCATCATGCTGATCCTGCTGTTCGCGGTGACGCTGCAATGGCTGCCGGCCGGCGGCCGCGGCCCGACCGGCACGCTGTTCGGCGTCGAACTGTCGCTGCTGAACCCGGCGGGCTGGCCCAACCTGATCATGCCGGCGCTGACGCTCGCCATCTACAAGACCTCGCTGGTGATCCGGCTCGCCTATGCCGGCACGCGCGAGGCCATGCTGCAGGACTATGTGCGCTTCGCCCGCGCCAAGGGCCTGTCGCCGGCGCGCATCATCGGCGTGCACCTGATGAAGAACATCCTGATCCCGGTCGTCACCGTGCTCGGCCTCGAGCTCGGCGCCATGATCGCCTTCGCCGTCGTCACCGAGCAGGTGTTCTCCTGGCCGGGCATGGGCAAGCTCCTGATCGACAGCATCTATCGCCTCGACCGGCCGGTCATCGTCGCCTACCTGATGATCGTCGTGGTCATGTTCGTGATCATCAATCTGGTGGTCGACATCCTCTATTCGATCCTCGATCCGCGGGTGCGCCTGCAGGACGTGGAAGCCTGACGCGGGAGGCCCGATCATGACCGACGCAGCCCTGCCCGTGCCGCCGGTTTCGGCCGAACCGGTCGAGACCCCCCTTGCCCGTTTCGTCGCCGAATTCTGCGAAAGCCGGGTCGCGGTCGGCGCGCTGATCCTCGTCGTGCTGCTGGCGCTGGTCTCGATCCTCGCGCCCTGGCTGACGCCGCAGAACCCCTACGACATGACGCAGATCTCGATCCTGGACAACATGCTGGCGCCCGGGGAGCGCTCGCTCGACGGCCGGCTCTACCTGCTCGGCACCGACGACCAGGGCCGCGACATGCTCTCGGCGATCATCTACGGCCTGCGCCTGTCGCTGTTCGTCGCGGCGAGCGCCACCGTCATCGCACTGGTGGTGGGGCTCAGCGTCGGCGTCGCCGCCGCCTATTTCGGCGGGCGGATCGACAGCGTGATCATGCGGGTGGTCGACCTGCAGCTGTCCTTCCCGGCGATCCTGATCGCGCTGATCCTGCTCTCGCTGCTCGGCACCGGCATCGACAAGGTGATCATCGCGCTCGTCACCACCCAATGGGCCTATTATGCCCGTACCGTGCGCGGCGGCGCGCTGGTCGAGCGGCGGCGCGAATATATCGAGGCCGCCCACTGCCTGGCCCTGCCCAAGCACCGGATCATCTTCCGTCACCTTCTGCCCAACTGCCTGCCGCCGCTGATCGTGGTGGCGACCGTGCAGGTCGCCCATGCCATCTCGCTGGAGGCGGTCTTGTCCTATCTCGGCGTCGGCGTGCCGATCACCGAGCCCTCCCTCGGCCTGCTCATCTCCAACGGCTACAAATACATCCTCTCGGGCAAATATTGGGTCAGCGTGCTGCCCGGCGTCGCGCTGCTCATCACCATTCTCCTGATCAACCTGGTCGGCGACCACCTGCGCGACCAATTGAACCCGCGACTGAAGAAATGAGCGGCGGCATGACCGGACCAGGGCGGATCAGCGCGAGGCGCGCGGCATGACGGATGTCCTCGAAGTCACCGACCTCAAGACCCATTTCTTCACCCGTGCCGGCGTGGTGAAGGCGGTCGACGGCGTCTCCTTCAAGGTTGCGCGCGGCCAGGTTCTCGGCCTCGTCGGCGAATCCGGATCGGGCAAGTCGATCACCGGCTTCTCGACCCTCGGCCTGATCGATCCGCCCGGCCGGGTCGTCTCCGGCTCGATCCGGCTGATGGGTCAGGAACTCACCGGGCTCGGCGAGAAGGCCTGGCGCGACATTCGCGGCCGGCGCATCGCGATGATCTTCCAGGACCCGATGATGACGCTCAACCCGGTCCTGCGCGTCGACACGCAGATGATCGAGACGCTGAAGGCGCATGTCGACATTTCCAGCGAAGCCGCGCGCGAACGCTGCCGCGAGGCGCTCGCCCAGGTCGGCATCGCCTCGCCCGACCAGCGGCTGGAAAGCTATCCGCACCAGTTTTCCGGCGGCATGCGCCAGCGCGTGGCGATCGCCATCGCGCTGCTGCACAAGCCGGCCGTGATCATCGCCGACGAGCCGACGACCGCGCTCGACGTCACCATCCAGGCGCAGATCCTGGCCGAGGTGCAGAAGCTGGCCGCCGATACCGGCACGGCCCTCGTCTGGATCACCCACGACCTCGCCATCGTGTCCGGCCTCGCCGACCGCGTGGCGGTGATGTATGCCGGCCGGGTGGTGGAGGAAGGGCCGACCACGGAGGTGCTCGCACGGCCCGGCCACCCCTATACACGCGGCCTCCTGGAAAGCCTGCCGAGCCGCAATCCGCGCGGCCAGCCGCTCGCCCAGATACCGGGCATGACACCCAATCTGCTGCGGCTGCCCAAGGGCTGCCCCTTCGCGCCGCGCTGCATAGCCGTCAAGGCCGATTGCCAGGCCGAGCCGCCGCCGGAGACCCGGCCGCTCACCGAACGGCGGCTGCGCTGCTTCCATCCGGTGCTCGACGAGGCCGCGGCATGACGACACCGATCATATCAGTCGAAGGCGTCTCGAAACGGTTCGCCAAGGAGCCGGACCTTGCCGCGAAGCTCGCCGGGCTCGTCGGCGCGGGGCCGAAACGCGAGGTGGTCCACGCGCTCGACACGGTCGACCTCGCCATCCGGCCGGGCGAGGTCATGGGCCTCGTCGGCGAATCCGGATCGGGCAAGTCGACGCTCGGCCGCATCATCGCCGGCATCTGGCAGCAGTCGGGCGGCAAGGTCTACTACGAAGGCCGCGACCGGACGACCCTGGCCGGAACCGACCGCCGCGCCGCCGCCCTCGCGGTGCAGATGGTGTTCCAGGACCCGATGTCCTCGCTCAATCCGCGCATGCGGATCGAGGACATCGTCAGCGAGGCCCCCGTCTATCACGGCATCGTCGACAAGGCCGGGGCGGCCGACTATCTCGCCGATCTCATGCGCAAGGTCGGCCTCGATCCGGCCTATGCCAAGCGCTATCCGCACCAGTTCTCGGGCGGCCAGCGGGCGCGCATCGGCATCGCCAGGGCGCTGGCGGTGCGGCCGAAATTGATCGTCGCCGACGAAAGCGTCGCGGCCCTCGACGTCTCGATCCAGGCGCAGGTGCTCAACCTGTTCATGCAGCTGCGCGCCGATTTCGGCCTGACCTACCTCTTCATCAGCCACGATCTCGGCGTCGTGCGCCACGTCGCCGACCGGGTCGCCATCCTCTATCTCGGCCGCATCGTCGAGCTGGCGCCGGCCGAGGAGCTGTTCGCCGCGCCGAACCATCCCTATACCCAGGCGCTGCTCGCCGAGGTGCCGCGGGTCGATACCGGCAAGCGCCGGTTCAAGCCGATCGAAGGCGAGATCCCCTCGCCGCTCGTGCCGCCGCCCGGCTGCCATTTCCATCCGCGCTGCCCGATGGCGAGCGCGCGCTGCAGGACGGAGGTGCCGGCGTTCAAGGAGATCGCGCCGGGCCGTTTCTCGGCCTGTCATCTGAACGGCTGAGGCGATGCGCCGCGGGGCGATATGAAGGTCAGGTGGCGATCGCCGATCGCGGGCATTTTCGCCGCCCCCCGGCATTCGCTCGATGACAAACGGCAAGCGGAAAGGATAGCCTGAAACCACGCGGCAAGTTTCTGTTCGGAGATCGGAACGGAGCAGGGGGGCTTGGATGGCGGTGAAGATTGTGGTGGCGGTCACGGATGGCGACTGGTTCGACCATCTGCGTCGCCAACCCGGTCTGACCGAAGTGAATTTCTGGTCGCCATCGCCAAAGCCATTTCGCGCACTCCAGCCGGGCGAATTGTTTCTGTTCAAGCTTCATGCACCGACGAACATGATCGTGGGCGGCGGTGTCTATGCGTCCTCGACGATCATGCCATTGTCACTGGCGTGGGAAGCCTTCGGTACTGCAAACGGCGTCGCCAGCCTCGCCGACATGCGATCTCGCATTCTGCGCTACCGAAAGCCGCCATCTTCGACGACCGGCCCGATCGAGATCGGCTGCCGGATACTCACGCAGCCATTCTTTTTGCCGAGAGAACTCTGGTTCCCGCCGCCAGCGTCATGGTCAAAGAATATCGTCTCATTCGCAACCTACGACACCGACAGCCGTGAAGGGCTGGAACTGTGGCAAGGTGTGCAAGGCGCGACAACCGCGCTCTCTCAAAATGTCGGTTTCGCCGAGCCGTCTCGCCGGTACGGTGAGCCGACACTCATTCGGCCGCGGCTCGGCCAAGGCGCTTTCAGGCTCGTCGTGACGCAAGTCTACGAGAGGCGATGCGCCATTACCAAAGAACGAACGCTGCCGGCCCTCGAAGCCGCCCATATCCGCCCATATGCCGACGGCGGGGAGCACTCCCCCACCAATGGAATTCTCATGCGTCGAGACATCCACAGCCTGTTCGATCAGGGATATGTCACGATCACGCCGGAACGTCGCTTCGAAGTAAGTCGTCGCATCCGCGAGGAGTTCGAAAACGGCCGTCATTATTACGAGCTGCACGGATCGGAAATTCGCTCTCCGCTTGCCCAGCACGAACGGCCGGACGCCGCGCTGCTACGCTGGCACAACGAGAACCGCTATCTCGGTTAGTCCGCTTTGACACCGCAGCGCCCGCGGAAGCCGGGTGACCTGTCGCCTCGGCGGCCAAGTCTATTCCTGGCCGCCGAGGCGGCGACCAGGGTCTTCGATGGAACCAGCTATTGCCACAGCGGTGCCGCCTGGCGGCACTTGCGCCCAGTCAGCCCTTGCCCTGCGCCTTCGCGCGGATCTGGTCGATCGTGGTCGCCGGCGTGATCGCCTGCTGGTCGAGGAAGAGATGCAGGATGGCCGGCTTGCCCGAAGCGACCGCCCGCTCGAAGGCGGGAGCGAACTCGCTCGTTTCGCGCACCGTCTCGCCATGGCCGCCATAGGCGCGCGCGAGCGCGGCGAAGTCGGGGTTCTTCAGCGCGGTCGCGACGACCCGGCCGGGATAGTCGCGCTCCTGGTGCATGCGGATCGTGCCGTACATGCCGTTGTCGACGACGATGACGACGATCGGCAGGTCGTACTGGCAGGCGGTGGCGAATTCCTGGCCGTTCATCATGAAGCAGCCGTCGCCGGCGAAGGCGACGACGGTCTTCTCCGGATACATGCGCTTGGCGCCGACCGCGGCCGGCGTGCCGTAGCCCATCGAACCGCAGGTCGGGGCGAGCTGCGAACCGTAGCGCCTGAAGCGCAGGAAGCGGTGGACCCAGATGGCATAGTTGCCGGCGCCGTTGCAGACGATGGCATCGTCGGGCAGGCGGTCGCGCAGCCAGGCCATGATCTCGCCGTACTGGAGCGCACCTGGCAGGCGGGCGGGATTGCCGGTCCAGCCGAGATAGCTTTCGTGCGCCTTGGCGGCGCTGCCCTTCCAGGCGATGTCCTGCGGCGGCTGCAGGCCCTCGACCGCGGCGGCGAAGGCGGTCGGGCTCGCCTGGATCGGCAGATGCGCCTGGTAGACGCGGCCGAGCTCCTCGGGGCCGGGATGAATGTGGACGAGCGTCTGGCTCGGCTGGGGAATGTCGATCAGCGTGTAGCTCTGCGAGGCGATCTCGGAGAGGCGGCCGCCGAGGGCGATGATCAGGTCGCTGTCCTTGATCATGGCGATGATCGCGGGATTGCAGCCGAGGCCGAGATCGCCGGCATAGTTGGCATGGCCGTGATCGAACAGCATCTGGCGCCGGAACTGGCAGACCACCGGCAGTTCGAAGCGCTCGGCGAAGCGCGTGACCGCGCCGACCGCCTTGTCCGACCAGCGCGACCCGCCGAGCACCAGGACCGGCTTCTTGGCGGCCCAGAGCAGCTTCTGCAGCTTCATCATGTCGCTGTTGCCGGGCCAGCTCTCCACCGCCTCGACGCGCGGGGCGTCCGGCACCTCGGCCGTGTCGGTGAGCATGTCCTCGGGCAGCACCAGCACGACCGGGCCTGGACGGCCCTGCATGGCGGTCGCATAGGCGCGGGCGACCATCTCGGGAATGCGGTCGGCCTCATCGATCTCGGCCACCCACTTGGCGATGCCGCCGAACAGCTTGCCGTAATCGACCTCCTGGAAGGCGTCGCGGCCGCGCATCGAGCGGTCGATCTGGCCGACGAACAGGATCATCGGGCTCGAATCCTGCTGGGCGATGTGCAGGCCGGGCGAGGCATTGGTGGCGCCGGGCCCGCGCGTCACCATGCAGATGCCGGGCCGGCCGGTAAGCTTGCCATAGGCTTCCGCCATCATCGCCGCACCACCTTCCTGGCGGCAGATGGTGACCTTGGTATCGGCATCGTGCAGCGCGTCGAGCACGGCCAGGTAGCTTTCGCCAGGCACGCAGAAGACGTCGGTCGCGCCCTGGATGATCAGCTGATCGACGAGAATCTGGCCGCCGGTGCGGCTTATCGGTCGGGTGGTCATGCTTCGGGCTTCCTCGGCTGAGCGTGAGTCCGGTTGGGACGGGTTATTGACGCAGGGCTTCGCGGGCGATGATCAGGCGCTGAACCTCGCTCGTGCCCTCGTAGATGCGGGTGATGCGGGCGTCGCGGAAATGCCGCTCCACCGGAAAGTCGGCACAATAGCCGGCACCGCCGTGGAGCTGCAGCGCGGTGTCGGTGGCGCGCAGCGCCGCCTCGGACGCGAACAGCTTGGCCATCGAGGCCTCGCGGCCGAACGGCTCGCCGCGATCCTTCTTCGCCGCGGCGTTGAGGATCAGGAGACGCGCGGCCTCGATATCCGTCTCGCGGTCGGCGATCATCCACTGGATGCCCTGGAATTCGGCAATCGCCTGGCCGAACTGCCGGCGCTCGAGGACATAGGCCTTGGCGGCATCCATGGCCGCGCGGGCGATGCCAAGCGACAGCGCGGCAATGCCGATGCGCCCACCGGCAAGCTCGCCCACCGCGATGCGGAAGCCGTCGTCGAGCTTGCCCATCAGCGCGCTCGCCGGCACCCGGCAATTGTCGAAATGCACGACATTGGTGGCCGAGCCATGCTGGCCGAGCTTCTTCTCCGCCTTGCCGATGGTCAGGCCGGGCGTGCCGGCCTCGACCAGGAAGCAGGAAATGCCCTTGCCCTTGCGCGCCTCGGGGTTGGTCACCGCCCAGACGACGAACAGCCCGGCATATTCGGCCGAGGTGATGTAGAGCTTCTGGCCGTCGAGCACGAAATGATCGCCGTCGCGGCGTGCACGCGCCTGCATGCCGGCCGGATCCGAGCCGGCGCCGGCCTCGGTCAGGCAGAAGGCGCCGGCCGGATAGGTGCCGTCGGCGAGCTTCGGCAGATAGCGCTGCTTCTGCTCCGCCGAGCCGACCGCCTGGATCACCTCGGCGACCATGTTGGTGACCGAGGTGGTCACGCCGGTGGAGGCGCAGGCATAACCCAGCTCCTCCACGGTGAGGGCGAAGGCGACCGAGCCGGCATCCGTGCCGCCATGGTCGGACCGGATATTGACCGCCATGAAGCCGGCCTCGGCGAGCGCCTTGAGATTGGCCAGGAATTCGGCGCGCCCGCCGCCCTGGTCGAGCGTCTCGGCAAGCGGCCGGACCCGGTCGGCGGCGATCCGGCGGGCGGTGTCGCGGATCAGCACTTCTTCTTCGCTGAGTTCGAACAACATCTCACGCTCCCAGGAAATCCGCGCGCCCGCGGGGCCTTGCCGGCGGCGGCCGCACCCACGACCGGCGGCGGGCGGCGGCGGATCGCATGACGCCCGACGGACGGGTCCCATCTCTTAAGAGAGCGCCTGCCGGCTCGCAATCCACCAAAATGCAGGGCGCCGCCGTCATTTCCGGCACAGGTTCAGCGCCAGGCG
This sequence comes from Phreatobacter sp. AB_2022a, assembly GCF_026847585.1. Classification (NCBI taxonomy): domain Bacteria; kingdom Pseudomonadati; phylum Pseudomonadota; class Alphaproteobacteria; order Hyphomicrobiales; family Phreatobacteraceae; genus Phreatobacter; species Phreatobacter sp. AB_2022a. The sequence continues at coordinate 16,258 of NZ_JAPSET010000020.1, read as the reverse complement.
AACAGCGGCTGCTCGAGATCGGCGACCCGCGTCGGCCGGCCGGCGAGCACCTCGCGGAACTGGTAGATCAGCGCGGCGGTCGGCGCGTGGATGACGTCGCCCGACAAGGTCAGCCGGACCACCCGCCGCCGGCTTTCCGGAATGGTGGTGAAGTCGATCGCCGCCTCGCGCATGATCTCGGCGAGCGGGATGCGATGGACCGAGGCGACCTCCGCCGGATTGGGCCGCAGCACCGGCGCGCTGCCGGCCCAGGCGACGACCGGCGTCACCAGGTAGCCGGAACGTGTCGGATAATCGTCAAGCAGGCCGAACACGTCGCCGGCGCCGAGCCGCAGGCCCAGCTCCTCGTCGAGCTCGCGCAGCGCCGCGTCCACCGGGCTCTCGCCGGCATCGCAGCGCCCACCGGGCAGGGCCCATTGGTTGGCATGGGCTCTGAGCCCGCTGGCGCGGCGGGTCAGGAGGAAGGCCGCCTCGCCCGAGCCATCGGCCGTGTCGGTGACGACGAGCGCCACCGCGGCGCGCTTCAGCCCGGCCTCGTCGTCGGGCGCGGGCTGGCGGCGGAAGGCAGCGACGCGCGTCGCGATCTCGGCCCGGCAGGCATCGTCGAAAGGGTGCAACATGACACCCCTGCCATAAGCCATGCCGGGGAGCGGCGATAGCGCCGGGCCGGATGACTGCCGCCCGATCGCCGCGACATGCCGTCCCGCGGGCGCGCTTGCGGTTGCCGCCGCGACCTGCTTGTGTGTCCGCCGCACCCGACAGGCACGACCCCCGTGACATATCGCTCAGACCCCCGCGCCTTCCTGATCTCGCTCGGCCATGCCGCGATCGCCGCGGCCCTGCCCGACCGCATCGCCGAGCATCTGCCGTCGGTGCCGACCGGCCGCACCGTGGTGGTCGGCGCAGGCAAGGCGGCGGCGGCCATGGCGGCGGCCTTCGAGAAGGTCTGGCCGGCGCCGCTGAGCGGCACGGTGGTGACGCGCTACGGCCACGCGGTCCCGGTGAGCCGGATCGAGGTCCTGGAAGCGGCCCATCCGGTGCCTGATGCGGCCGGCGCGGCGGCCAGCCGGCGCATTCTCGAGCGGCTCCAGGGCCTCGGCCCCGACGACCTGGTGGTGGCGCTCATTTCGGGCGGCGGCTCGGCCCTGCTCGCCGCTCCCGCCGGCGATCTCAGCCTCGACGACCTGAAGGCGGTCAATGCCGCGCTGCTCGCCTCCGGAGCCGATATCGGCGCGATGAACTGCGTGCGCAAGCATGTCTCGGCCATTGCCGGCGGCCGGCTCGCGGCCGCGGCCTATCCGGCCAAGGTCGTCACCATCGCCATATCGGACGTCCCCGGCGACGACCCGGCGGTGATCGCCTCGGGCCCGACCGTGCCGGACCCGACCACGCGCGCGGATGCGCTCGCCATCGTCGACCGCTACCGCATGGCGCTGCCGGACCGGGTGATGCGGCACCTGGAGGATGCCGCCTCGGAAAGCCCGAAGCCCGACCACCCCGCCTTTGCCGCCGGCAGCGACATCAGGCTGATCGCCCGGCCGATCGAGAGCCTGGCCGCCGCCATGCGGATCGCCGATGCGGCCGGCCTGCCGACGCTGGTGCTCGGCGACACGATCGAGGGGGAAGCCCGCGACGTCGCCCAGGTCCATGCGGCGCTCGCCCGCTCGGCGCTGGAGCACGGCCTGCCGGCAAGACCGCCGCTGCTGATCCTGTCGGGCGGGGAGACGACGGTGACCCTGCCGAAGGACCGCCCGACCGGCCGCGGCGGCCGCAATTCCGAATTCGCCCTGGCCCTCGCCGTCGCGCTGCAGGGCTTTTCGGCCGAGCAGCGGGCGCGGGTCCATGCCCTCGCCATCGACACCGACGGCATCGACGGCATCGAGTCCAATGCCGGCGCCGTGGTGACCCCGGCGCTGCTCGACGCGGCCGCCGCGCGCGGTCTCAATCCGCGGACCTTTCTCGACCGTCACGACGGCTTCGGCTTCTTCGCCGAGCTCGACGGCCTGGTGGTCACCGGCCCGACCCATACCAATGTCAATGATTTCAGGGCTATCCTGATCGCCTGAGCAGGCCGCGCTACCGCCGCCATCATTGCCGCCGCCGCGGCCCGACGATCGCCACTCGCCCGCCCCGGGGCGTGCCTTGTCTTTGCACGCCCGGCCGCCGCCCCTCGCCTTCCCCAGCCAATCGTCCCGCCGCATGGCGCGGCGCACCGTGCCGTCACACCCTCCAGACCCCACCGGACATGCCATGACCGCGACAGCCACAACCGATTCCGACCACCTCTTCGTCATCACCGGCGGGCCGGGCTCCGGCAAGACCACCCTGATCGAAGCGCTGGTCGCGGCCGGCCTCGACACTTCGCCCGAGGTCGGCCGGCGCATCATCCAGGACCAGCAGGCGGTCGACGGCCCGGCCTTGCCCTGGCGCGACCGCGGCCTGTTCGCCGAGCTGATGCTGGCCTTCGAAATGACCCATCATGCGGCGGCCTCGCGGCGGCCCGGGCCGGTCCTGTTCGACCGCGGCGTACCCGACGTGATCGGCTACCTCGATCTCATCGGCCTTCCCGTGCCCGACCACATGGACCGGGCGGCGCGGCGCCTGCGCTACAACCGGCGCGTCTTCATCGCGCCGCCCTGGCCCGAGATCTATCGCAATGACGGCGAGCGCAGGCAGGATCTCGACGAGGCCGCGCGCACCTGCGAGGCGATGGTGCGGACCTATGGGCGCTACGGCTACGCGCTGGTCGAGCTGCCGCGCGCGCCGGTCGAAAGCCGCGTGGCCTTCATTCTCGACGTCCTGGCGAGGCCGGCCTGATCTGGACCGCGGCGCGGCGAGCCCGAAGCCGGAAACGACGACGCCCGGCCGATGGCCGGGCGTCGCACGGGACCGTTGCGCCGGTCCGGGGTCAGTTGGTCGCGGTGACGCCGGCCGCCTTGATGACCGGGGTCCAGCGGGCGATCTCCGATTCCAGGAAGGCGCGCAGGCCCGCGGGCGTCGCCTGGACGTCGGTCGGCAGGTCGGCGCCCAGCTCGGCGAGGCGGGACTTGACGTTGGGATCGGCGAGGGCCGCGCGCAACGCCTCGTTCAGCCGCGTGACGACCGCTTCCGGCGTCCCCTTCGGCGCCAGCATGGCGTTCCAGACCACCACCTGATAGCCGGGCAGGCCCGCCTCGACGGTGGTCGGCACGTTGGGCAGCGCCGGGTTGCGCTGCTGCTGGGCAACGGCGAAGGCCTTGATCGTGCCGGCGCGGACCTGCGGCGCGACATTGACCACCTGGTCGCAGAGATAGTCGACCTGGCCGGCGACGAGGTCGTTCATGGCCGGGCCCGTGCCGCGATAGGGCACGGTCTGCGGATTGACGCCGATGATCGAGTTGAGCAGCAGGCAGGTCGTGTGACTCACCGAGCCGATGCCGGCATGGGCGTTGTTGGCGTTGCGCTCGTTGGCCTTCAGCCAGGCGACGAATTCGGCGAGATTGTTGGCCGGCAGCGCGTTCTTGGCGGTGATCAGGATGGCGTTGGTGTTGACGAGGCCGATCGGCGCGAAATCGTTCACCGGGTGGTAGCGCAGGTTCGGATAGAGTGCGACCGAGGCGGCATGGGTGCCGGTATGGCCGATCATGATGGAATAGCCGTCGGCGGCCTGCGTGGTCAGCCGGGTCGAGCCCGTGGTGCCGCCGGCGCCCGAGACGTTTTCGATCACGATGGCCTGGCCGAGATTGCGGCTCATGGACTCGGCGACGATCCGCGCCACCACGTCGGTAGGCCCGCCAGCCGCGAACGGGATGATCATGGTGATCGGCCGCGTGGGATAGGTCTGGGCGGCGACGGGGCTCGCCCCGGCAACCAGGGCCGCCGCGGCCGCGGCGAGCAGGTTACGTCTGTTCATGTCCGTCCTCCGGTGATGACCCGCGTTTCGCATCGAGAAAATTCGCAGGTTCAACTTGCTTTGTCCTACCTAGCCCGAATTTCGCGCCCGGGCTATGGCCTGCACATAGCGCAACGTCAGAACACCGCAAGAGGTCCATCATGATCGCGGAGTTGCCGGCCACCGACACGCTGTTCGAAGGCTTCCGCATGCTCGACGTCGCGACGTCGGGCACCACCATCCGCCTGCGCACGGGCGGTTCGGGCCCGCCGCTGCTGCTGCTGCACGGCTATCCGCAAACCCATGCGCTCTGGCACAAGGTCGCGCCGCGGCTTGCCCGACGCTTCACCGTGGTGGCGGCCGACCTGCGCGGCTATGGCGACAGCGGCAAGCCGGAAACCACGGAAGACCATTCTCCCTATTCCAAGCGCGCCATGGCGCTGGACATGGCGGAGGTGATGACGGCGCTCGGCCACGACCGCTTCTTCGTCTGCGGCCATGACCGCGGCGGGCGGGTCGCCCATCGCCTGGCCCTCGACCATGCCGAGCGCGTCACGAAGATCGCCGTGCTGGACATCGCCCCGACCCGCGAAATGTACCGCAACACGACGGAAGCCTTCGCCCGCGCCTATTGGCACTGGTTCTTCCTGATCACGCCGGCGCCGTTCCCGGAGCGCATGATCGGCGCCGATCCGGATGCCTACTGGCTGAAGAAATGCGGTTCCGGATCGGCCGGGCTCGCGCCTTTCGCGCCGGCGGCCCTCGATCACTACCTGCGCTGCTTCCGCGATCCCGCCACCATTCACGCGAGCTGCGAGGACTATCGCGCCGCGGCCTCGATCGACATCGCCCACGACGACGGCGATGCCGGCCGCAAGCTGTCGGCGCCGCTGCTCGTGCTGTGGGGGCGCAACGGCGTCATCGAAAAGTGCTTCGACGCCCTGGCGCTCTGGCGCCAGCGGGCGAGCGACGTGCGCGGCCATGCCCTGCCCGGCGGGCACTATCTGGCCGAGGAACTGCCCGACCTCGTCGCCCACGAGCTCGAGCAGTTCTTCCGGACCGCCTGAGGCCGGCCGTCAGTTGCCCGCGGTCACGCCGGCCGCCTTGATGACCGGCGTCCATTTGTCGACCTCGGCGCGGACATGCGCGCCCAGGGCCTCGGCCGTCTGGCCGGCCGCGTCGGGAATCTCGCAGCCGAGCTCGAGCAGGCGCCTGCGCACAGTGTCGTCGGCGAGCGCGGCCCGGCCGGCGGCATTGAGCCGCTGGACGATGTCGCGCGGCGTGCCCTTCGGCGCGAACATGGCGTTCCAGCCGACCACCTGGAACACCGGCAGGCCGGCTTCGGCGGCGGTCGGCACGTCGGGGGCGGCCGGCGAGCGGGCTGGCGTCGCGATGACCAGGGTGTTGAGGCTGGTCAGCTGCGGGATGATGGTCACGGTCTGGTCGCAGACATAGTCAAGCTGCTTGCCGAGCAGCGCCGCGAGCGCCGGCCCCGAACCGCGGAACGGCACGTGCTGGACCGGCGCGCCGATCAGGTGATGGAAGAATACGCAGGTCAGGTGGGAGGTCGAGCCGACGCCGCCATGGCCGTAATTGTAGCGCGCGGGCTCCGCCTTCAGGAGCGCGATGAACTCGGCGAGCGTGCGGGCCGGAAAGTCCTTGCGCGCGGCGATCATCATCGGCGTGCCGGCCGCGTTCATGACCGGCTCGAAGTCGGTGCGCGGGTCATAGCCCAGATTGGGATAGAGCCCGACCGAAGCCGAATGCGTGCCCATATTGCCCATGATCACCGTATAGCCGTCCGGCGCCGCGCGGGCCACGCGCAGCGACCCCGTGGTGCCGCCGGCCCCGGCGACGTTTTCCACGACGATCGACTGGCCGAGCGTGCGCGACATGTGCTCGGCCATGATGCGGGCGATGATGTCGGTGGTGCCACCGGCCGCGAAGGGCACGACCATGGTGATCGCGCGGTTCGGATAGGGCTGGGCCGGCGCCGCCGCCGGCGCGAGCGTGAACAGGGCCGCAAGGCCCATCAGAAGTCGTCGCATGGTCTCCTCCCACCATCGGTCCCGGCCGCATTGTTCGCGGGTCTCGGGAGGCCGGCGGCCGCGCGGCCGCCGGCGCCGTCAGAAATGTTTCAGGCCGAACTCCTGCAGCAGCGGCACCAGCTCGTCTCGGGCATGGCTCCGATGGGCGCGCGCCGCCGCGTGGGCTGCCGCCGCCTCGCCCGCACCGATCGCCGCGACGAGGGCGCGATGCTCGGCGACCGAGGCCGGCAATTGCCGGCGCAGCTTCAAGGTCAGCATGCGCGCCCGGTGCGACTGGTCGTTGACCGTCTGGATGATGCGCTGAATGCGCCGGTTGCCGCAGCGCTCGACCAGGATGCGGTGGAAGGCTTCGTCGGCCTTGCCCCAGTCCTTCAGGATGCCGGCGGCATGGGCCGCCTCCATCCGGTCGGTCGCCTCGGAAAGCTCGGCCGCGACCGCCGCGCGCTCCTCGGCCGACCGCTGCGCCAGAAGCTCGGCGGCGCTCGCCTCGAGCGCGATGATGACCTCGTAGATCTCCCTGATGTCGTCGGGGACGAGGGCGCAGATGACGATGCCGCGCTTCGGCACGATGCGGACGAGCCCCTCCTCCTGCAGCCGGATGGAGGCTTCGTGCACGGGCGTGCGGCTCATGCCGAGGCGCAGTGCGATCTCCTGCTCGGAGGCCTGGTAACCGGGCGCGAAGGTGCTCTCGCGGATCGCCTCCTTCATCGCGGCATAGGCATCGTCGACCAGCGACGGACGTCGCTCGCCGGCGGCGGCCGCGGCCTTGGCGCTCCTGGCCATCGCGTTTCTCCTCGTGGCTGCAACAGGCATATCATCTTCCATGGAAGCTGCAATGGATTATTGACACCGCGACGAATCCGGGGCCAATGCCGACGGACAGCCGCAAAGGCGCGCGTCACGCATGCCGGACGGGACCGTTTTTGAAAAGGATGCAGGCCATGAAGACCTACCGGATCGCGGCGATTCCGGGCGACGGCATCGGCAAGGAAGTGATCGCGGCCGGCATCGAGGTGCTGCAGGCGCTCTGCCGCCGCGACGGCGGCTTCGGCCTCGCCTTCGACCATTTCGACTGGGGCTCGGACTATTACAAGCGCCACGGCGTGATGATGCCGGAAAACGGGCGCGCTGAGATCCGCGGCCACGACGCGATCTTTTTCGGCGCGGTCGGGGCGCCCGACGTGCCCGATCATGTCTCGCTCTGGGGCCTGAGACTGGCGATCTGCCAGCCCTTCGACCAGTATGCCAACGTCCGGCCGACCCGGGTGCTGCCGGGCATCGTCAGCCCGCTGCGCCACGTCTCCGGGCCGGAGCTCGACTGGGTCATCGTGCGCGAGAATTCCGAAGGCGAATATGCCGGGGTCGGCGGCCGCGTGCATCGCGGCCTGCCCGAGGAGGTGGCGACCGACGTATCGATGATGACCCGCAGCGGAGTGCGGCGCATCATGCATTTCGCCTTCCGGCTCGCCCGGTCGCGGCCGCGCCGCCTCTTGACCGTCGTCACCAAGTCGAACGCCCAGCGCCATGCCATGGTGATGTGGGACGAGATCGCGGCGGAGGTCGCGGCCGACTATCCCGACGTGACCTGGGACAAGATGCTGGTCGACGCCATGACCATGCGCATGACCATGAAGCCGGAGACGATCGACACGGTGGTGGCGACCAACCTGCACGCCGACATCCTGTCCGATCTCGCCGCCGCGCTCGCCGGCTCCATCGGCATCGCGCCGACCGCCAATCTCAATCCGGAGCGGCAGTTCCCCTCCATGTTCGAGCCGATCCACGGCTCGGCCTTCGACATTGCCAGCAAGGGCATCGCCAATCCGATCGGCACCTTCTGGACGGCGACGCTGATGCTCGATCATCTCGGCGAGCGGCCGGCCGCCGACCGCCTGATGCGGGCGATCGAGCGGGCGACCGCCGATCCGGCGCTGCATACGCCCGATCTCGGCGGCACGGCGACGACCCGCGCCGTCACCGACGCGGTGATCGCGGCGATCGCCGCCGACAACAATTGAGAGCGGTCGGCGCGGTCTGCCGATACGATCATGGAGGCCATGCCGGCCGGCCCGGTTGCGACAGGCACCGCTGAAGGCCTATCGAAGGCGCAACGCGTTCACGAGGAGACGATCCATGGCCCGCTCGAACACCTACAGGCTCGCCGTCATTCCCGGCGACGGCATCGGCAAGGAGGTCATGCCCGAAGGCGTGCGCGTGCTGGAGGCTGCGGCGCGGAAATACAAGTTCTCGGTCGCGCTCGACCATTTCGACTTCTCGTCCTACGACTACTACGAGAAGCACGGACGGATGATGCCGGAGGACTGGAAGGAGCGCATCGGCAGCCACGACGCAATCTTCTTCGGCGCGGTCGGCCTGCCCGCCAAGATCCCCGACCACATCTCGCTCTGGGGTTCACTTCTCCTGATGCGCCGGGAGTTCGACCAGTACGTCAATCTCAGGCCGGTGAAGCTGATGCCCGGCGTGCCGGCGCCGCTCGCCAACCGCAAGCCCGGCGACATCGACTTCTTCGTGGTGCGCGAGAACACCGAGGGTGAATATTCCTCGATCGGCGGCCGCATGTTCCCCGGCACAGAGCGCGAATTCGTGGTGCAGGAAACGGTGATGACACGCGTCGGCGTCGACCGCATCCTGAAATATGCCTTCGAGCTCGCCAAACGCCGGCCGCGCAAGAAGGTGACCAGCGCCACCAAGTCGAACGGCATCGCCATCACCATGCCCTACTGGGACGAGCGGGTGGCCGAAATGAAGAAGGCCTATCCGGAGGTGAGCGTCGACCAGTATCACATCGACATTCTCACCGCCCATTTCGTGCTCAACCCCGACCGGTTCGACGTGGTGGTGGCCTCCAACCTGTTCGGCGACATCCTGTCCGATCTCGGGCCGGCCTGCACCGGCACGATCGGCATCGCACCGTCGGGCAACATCAATCCGGACCGCAAATTCCCCTCGCTGTTCGAGCCGGTGCACGGCTCGGCGCCCGACATTGCCGGCAAGGGCATCGCCAATCCCGTCGGCCAGATCTGGTCGGCGGCGATGATGCTCGACCACCTCGGCGAGACCGAGGCCGCGGCCGCGATCGTGCGCGCCATCGAGGAGGTGCTGGCAAAGGCCGAGTACCGGACCGGTGATCTCGGCGGCAAGGCGAATACGGTGGCCTGCGGTCAGGCCATCGCCGACGCCGTGGCCTGACCCTGGCTCATGGCTCTCATGCCCGCCACGGCTGGCTGCGGGCGTGCATCTTACGCAAAAACACCAATATCGGCCTATAGGCGCGGACCTTAGGGTTCGCGCCGCGCCCGACGCGCAGACAGCATCGTTCTTCCCGACCAACCACAGAACCCCCAAAGGGCCGCACCGCGATGGACTTCAGCTCGCTGAGCCTTGTCGGCATCATCCAGGTGATCTGGATCAACATCATCCTGTCGGGCGACAACGCGGTGGTCATCGCGCTCGCCTGCCGCGGCCTGCCCGAACGGCAGCGGCTGATCGGCATGGTGCTGGGCGCCGGCGTCGCCATCCTGCTGCGCGTCGTCTTCACGCTGTTCGTCGCCAGTCTGCTCGACATGCCGTTCCTGCGGCTCGTCGGCGGCCTGCTGCTGCTCTGGATCGCGGTCAAGCTGATCACCGACGACGGTCACGGCGGCGACGAGATCAAGGCCTCCGACCAGCTCTGGTACGCGGTCCGCACCGTCGCGATCGCCGACGCCGTGATGAGCCTCGACAACGTGCTGGCGATCGCTGCGGTGGCCAAGAGCAACACCGCCATGCTGGTCATCGGCCTCGTCATCTCGATCCCGCTGATCGTCGCCGGCGCCTCGCTGATCATGAAGCTGCTCGAAAAGCTGCCGATCCTGGTCTGGGCCGGCGCCGCGCTGCTCGGCTGGCTCGCCGGCGACATGATGCTGCACGACCCGATGACCATCAAGTTCCTGGGCAGCGACTTCGCCCACCGGCTCGAATTGCCGGCCGAAGTGGTCGGCGCGGTGCTGGTGCTGGCCATCGCCTATCTGCTGAAGCGCAGGGAAGCTCAGGCTGCGGCCTGAGCGCAACACCCGGCAAAAAAGCGCAAGCCCCCCCTGGCATACGTCCAAATGCGTACTATGTGGCCGTGTCAGTTGACGCGCCGCAGCATGACGAGCGCCAGGGGAACGGGACATCAATGGACAGCACATTCTGGATCGGCCTGCTCCAGATCATCTGGATCGACCTCCTTCTGTCCGGCGACAACGCCGTGGTCATCGCCCTGGCCTGCCGCGGCCTTCCTGAAAGACAGCGCAAGATCGGCATCATCCTCGGCGCCGGTGCCGCCGTCGGCCTGCGCATCCTGTTCGCCCTGATCATCACCTATCTGCTCGCCATCCCCTTCCTGAAGCTGGTCGGCGGCCTCCTGCTGCTGTGGGTCGCGGTGAAGCTCGCCGCCGACGAGGGCGGCGACGAACACGCCGATCTCGAGGAGACCGACAATCTCTGGCGGGCGGTCAGGACCATCGCGATCGCCGACGCGGTGATGAGCCTCGACAACGTCCTGGCGATCGCCGCCGCCTCGCACGGCAATGTCTGGCTGTTCATCTTCGGCCTTGCCCTCACCATCCCGCTGATCGTCGCCGGCTCGGGCATGGTGCTGGCACTGATCCAGCGCTTCCCGATCTTCGTCTGGGCGGGCGCCGCGCTGCTCGGCTGGATCGCCGGCGACATGCTGGTCAACGACCCCGTCGTCCTGAAGCAGCTCGCCGCCTGGAACCCGGCCTTCATCGTGACCGATCCCAACCCGGCGATCGGCATCAAGGCTGGCCCCTGGCCGCACTATGTCGCGGCGATCGTCGGCGCCGTCGGCGTGATCCTGGTCGGCCTCCTGCTGCGCCGCAACCACACGAAGGCCGAGCACGCCTGAACCGGCGGGCGGTCACGCCGGGGCGATCGCTCCCGGAGTGACCGCATAGAGATCGGCGCGGCCCTTCAAGGCGTCGAACGCCGCGGGATCGGCGCCGGTCATCCAGACCTGGGCGCCGAGTTTCGCGAGGGCATCGTAGAGCGCCGCCCGCCGCTCCGGATCGAGATGGGCGGCGACCTCGTCGAGCAGCACGATGGGCGTGAAGCCGGCCATCTCCGCGACAAGGCGCGCATGGGCCAGCACGAGGCCGATGAGCAGGGCCTTCTGCTGGCCGGTGGAACAGCGCTCGGCAGGTGCTCCCGATGGCCCGTGCACGGCCAGGAGATCGGTCAGATGCGGCCCCTGCGTCGTGCGGCCGGCCGCCCGGTCGCGGGCGCGATAGTCACGCAGCACGGCGCGATAGTCGTCCTCGACCTCGACCGCCGGCTGCGTCAGCACCGCCGCCTCGACCGCACCGTCGAGCGCCAGCGCCGCCCAGGGGAAGGGCGAAGCCGGATCCTTGGTCGCCTCGATCAGGCCGGCGAGCCGCCGCACCGTCTCGGCGCGCGCGGCCGCGACCGCGACCGCGAGCTCGGCCGTCTCGTGCTCGACCGCCTCCAGCCAGGCCGGATCGGGAGCCATCTCCTCGAGCAGGCGGTTGCGCGCGCGCAGCGAGCGCTCCAGAGCGTTGACCCTGGTGCCGTGCTCGGCATCGACGGCCAGCACCAGCCGGTCGAGGAAGCGGCGGCGCTCGCCGCCCGAGCCGAGGAACAGCCCGTCCATGGCCGGCGTCAGCCAGACCACCCTGACATGTTCGGCGAAAGCCGCGGCGGATCCGACCGGCACGCGATCGATGCGGCAGAGCCGCGTGCGCGCCTCGGTCTCGCCCGCCTCGATGCCGGTGCCGAGCTGCGCCTCGCCATAGGCACCCTCGACGCCGGCGCTGATCGCCCAGCCGCCATCGCCGCGGTCGAGCGCGATCTCGCCGAGCGTCGCCCGGCGCAGCCCGCGGCCGGGCGTCAGCAGCGACAGGGCCTCCAGCACATTGGTCTTGCCGGCGCCATTGGAGCCGGCAAGCACGACGAGCGGCGCCTGCGGCCGGATCTCGGCGGCCGCATAGCTGCGGAAACGCGAGAGCGCGAGCCGCGTCACGCGGCCCTGGACGGGTCCGGTCGGGTCGGTTGGGTCGAGAATCGCGGCAGGCATGCGCACCTTATAGTCGCTCGACAGCCTCTTGGCGCGGCCGCACCGCAGCGCCTAAATCCATGTCGTGCAGCGGGCTGCCGATGGCACCTGATTCTCCAAAAAGGTTCTCCGATGACGACGAAGCTCTCCGACCTCTCCGTGCCGATCTTCGTGCAGATGCTGACCAGCCTTTCGGCGCTGCTCGACAAGGCCGCCACCTTCGCGGAGGCGAAAAAGATCGATGCGAAGGTGCTGCTGGAGAGCCGGCTCGCACCCGACATGTTCCCCTTCACCCGCCAGGTGCAGCTCGCCACCGACTTCGCCAAGGGCCCCTGCGCCCGGCTCGCCGGCATGGAGCCGCCGAAATATCCGGACGTCGAGACGACCATTGCCGAGCTCAAGGGACGGATCGCGAAGACGATCGCCTTCGTCACCGGCCTCGACAAGGCGGTGATCGACGCGGCCGACGACAAGGACGTCACCATCACGATCGGCGGCCAGCCGATGACCTTCAAGGGCAAGGCCTATCTCGCCCATATGGCGCTGCCGAACTTCTATTTCCACGTCACCATGGCCTACGCCATCCTGCGCGAGAACGGCCTCGACATCGGCAAGCGCGATTACGTCGGCAAGCTGCCGGCCTGACGGAACGTGCGGCGGCGGGCCGTCAGCCCGCCTTGCCGTCCTCGTAGCGGAAGCGGAAATCGCAGTGGCTCGCGCCCTGCATGATGGTTTGCGTCCGGTCGAGCTTCAGGCGCTTGTCGTAGCCTTCGCAGAAGGTGCCGTCGCGCTGGCACGACAGGAGATGGCCGATCTCGCCGAGGCCCATGGCCTTGTACATTTCCGAATAGCGGCAGCGGGTGACGTTGAAGGCATAGGTGTCGGCGCTGCGGCCGACCTCCTCGATCTCCAGCGCGCCGTCCTGCGTCCACAGCGCCTGCATGTCGATGAAGGCCTGGAGCGACGTGCCCTCCGGCGACTGGGCGGCAAAGCGCTCGGCCTGCTCGACCGCCGAGCGGCGCACCGCCTCGCCGATGGTGCGCTGGGCCACCGCGACGCCGTGGCTCGCCTTCAGCTCGTCGTAGACGTGCTTGAGGATTTCGGCCTCGATCCGGCGCTTGTCGATCATCGACAGGCCCTTGATGTGGGCGGGGGCATTGGCGTCGGCCATGGGCTGCTTCCTTAGAACGACTTTAATCTCGGACAGGAAAGCACAGCCGGGCGGCAGCGCAAAGCGGGAGAGACGCATGCGCGCCCCGCGCCACCGGCAGCGGTCGGCAGTGCCGGTCGGGCTCCCGTCCTGACCGGTTGTCCCCGCGTCGGCCGGCATCCGCTCCGCCGGAAGGCGGCAGGACCGGCGGATCAGGCCAGATTGGCGGCGTCCGGCGGCTTCTGCAGGCGCAGGCGGTCGGTGACGAGCTTGCGCGGCTCCGGCCCGTAATAGCCGTCGAGCTGCACCATGGGCCGCGGCCTTGCGATGATCGAAACGATGCGTTCGAGCAGCGCCTTGCCGGAGATCGGCTTGGCGCAGAACTCGTTGACGCCGAGCTTGTTCGCCTCGACCACGCGCCAGCGCTCCAGATGCGAGGTCAGCATGATGATCGGCACGTCGGGGACCGGAAAGGTCTTGGGATTGCGCACGATGCGCAGCATCTCGGCGCCGTTCAGCATCGGCATTTCCCAATCGAGAATGACGATGTCGGGGGCATGCAGGCGGATATATTCGAGGCCGGCGAGGCCGTCGGCCGCCTCGTGCACGGTCTTGACGCCGATATTGTTGAGGAGGTTGCGGACAACCTTGCGCATGAACTGATTGTCGTCGACCACCAAGACGTCGACGCTCGACAGGAGCTGCTCGACCTTCTTAGACATCAGACCGTTCATCCCGTTCGCCTCAGTTGTTGCACGCTTCCGGTGACAGGATAGGCCCGCGCCTTTGAACGCCGTTTAAACGGACAGTCTTAATTTTATCGACCGGAACCGGTCACCGGGCAGCGGATCCGGCGCGGATCGCTGTCGAGGAGAGCGGTGACTTCAGGCCATGCAGGAAGATCCAGGCCGGCGGCGGCGCGGTGGCGAGAAGCAGGCCGTCGCTCTCGCTGAGGCGATAGCGCGCCAGCGTCGTGCCGGCGACGCCGGCGACCGCGCGCAGGCTCGCGCCCGGCCGGTCGACGATCGCCATCGGCATCAGCCGGGCGATGCCGCGCCAGTTCTGCCAGCGGTGGAACTGGGCGAGATTGTCGGCGCCCATGATCCAGACGAAACGGACGCCGCGGCAGCGCTCGGTCAGCGCGGCGAGCGTGTCGTAGGTGTAGCGCGTGCCGAGCCGCGCCTCGATGTCGGTGACATGGATGGCGGGATGCGCGGCCAGCCTCTGCGCCGCCGCGATGCGCTCGGCCAGCGGGGCGAGCCCGCCATGGGCCTTCAGGGGATTGCCCGGCGTCACCAGCCACCAGACGGCGTCGAGGCCGAGCCGCTTCAGGGCCGTCAGCGCGACCATGCGATGCGCCTCGTGCGGCGGGTTGAACGAGCCGCCGAACAGGCCGATGCGCAGTCCCGGCGCATGCGGCGGCAGGACAAGGCGCGCGTCGCCCCGCCGCGGCCGCGGCCCGATCAGCGGAGCGGCTCTCACGGACGCAGTTGCCCGCTGCCGCGCACGCGATATTTGAACGAGGTGAGCTGCTCGACCCCGACCGGCCCGCGGGCATGCATCTTGCCCGTGGCGATGCCGATCTCCGCGCCGAAGCCGAATTCGCCGCCGTCGGCGAACTGGGTCGAGGCATTGTGCAGGACGATGGCGCTGTCGACCTCGGCCATGAAACGCTCGGCCGCCGCGGCATCCGCCGTGACGATGGCGTCGGTATGGTGCGAACCGTAGCGCTCGATATGCGCGATGGCGGCATCGAGCCCGTCGACCACCTTCACCGCGATGATCGCATCGAGGAATTCGGTCGCCCAGTCGGCCTCGCCGGCCGCCTCGATCCGCGGGTCGGCGGCGCGGGCCGCGGCATCGCCGCGAACCGCGCAGCCGGCGGCGATCAGCGCCGCGACCAGCGGCTTCAGATGGGTCGCGGCCACCGCCCGGTCGACCAGCAATGTCTCGGCCGCGCCGCAGACGCCGGTGCGCCGCATCTTGGCGTTGACGGCGATCGCCTCGGCCATGGCGAGATCGGCTCCGGCGTGGACATAGACGTGGCAGTTGCCGTCGAGATGGGCGAAGACCGGCACGCGCGCCTCGGTCTGGACGCGGGCGACGAGGCTCTTGCCGCCGCGCGGCACGATGACGTCGATCGTCCCGCCGAGGCCCTGGAGCATGAGACCGACCGCCGCGCGGTCGCGGGTCGGCACCAGCGAGACCGCCGCAGCCGGCAGGCCCGCCGCCTCGAGACCCGCGACGATCGCGGCATGGATCGCCCGCGACGAGCGGAAGCTGTCGGAACCGCCGCGCAGGATCACCGCATTGCCGGCCTTCAGCGCCAGGGCGCCAGCATCGGCCGTCACGTTGGGGCGGCTTTCGTAGATGACGCCGATCACCCCGAGCGGCACGCGCACGCGCTCGAAATGCAGGCCGTTCGGCCGGTCCCAGGCGGCGATGACCGTGCCGACGGGATCGTCGAGGTCGCGCACCACCGCGACGCCCTCGGCCATCGCCGCGATGCGCGCCGGGGTCAATGTCAGGCGGTCGATGAAGGAGCCGGCCATGCCCTGGCGGCGGGCATCGGCGAGGTCCTCGGCATTGGCCTCGAGAATGGACCCGGCCGAAGCCCGGATCGCCTCGGCGATGGCATCGAGCGCGGCATTCTTCTGCTGCGTCGAGGCCAGGGCCAGCCGCCGGGCCGCCGCCTTGGCGGCCGTGCCGATCGCCATCATGGCCGGCGCGATGCCGTCGGCGTCGACGGCCGCCAGCGGGGGCGATGTCTGATCCAGCACAGTCTGCGTCGACACGATGACGGTCCTCCGGGGGCGCCTTGCCTAACACGACAGCTTCCGCGCCGCAAAATCTCCGCGCGCAGCGACGACATACGCGCATTGGGAGGCTTTGGTTAACTGCCGCTTAAGACTTGCCGTCCGATGAAGGTGGAGCCGCAAAACCCTTGCCGCAAGCCGGCGCGCCATGACCGATGACCTCAATGCCCCGCTCGGGGTCGAGACCAGACCCGAAGCCGGACGACCGCGGCGACTGCCGGCGTTGATGCCGGTCGCCGCCGGCCTCGTCGGCACCGCCGTGCTCGGCATCGCCGCCACCATCCTCCTCGTGCGCAA
>NZ_JAPSET010000002.1:125000-301400 GCF_026847585.1 Phreatobacter sp. AB_2022a | reverse complement strand
CGGAAGCGCACGCGCTTGCGGCCTGGATCGGCTCTGAGGCGCAAGGCGGCCGCGCGCGGGCTTTCGTCAGCATCCAGCAAGGCGACAAAGGGTTGAATGCAGCCGTCTCGGCAACTTGCTGCTCCTCCAAACTTGGCGATCGAGACAAGGCCGTCTTGCTACCCCTGAGACGGCCTTCCTTTTGCCGGCGTTCCTGCCGTTCACCGGCGGATCGCCAGGCAATTGTCAGCGCAGTAGCAGTTTTGGCAGAGTTCACGTCATAATTGTCCGATAGGCATGCCGGCATGCCCTGATCGGGTCGATAGACGATGCGAGTGCCGTTCAAGCGGACCAGCGATCGCGTAAGATTCTACGCGCTGACCGTCGTCGCGCTGGCGGCGGCCCTGGTCGTGCCGCCGCTTGCCATCCATCTGACGCTGAACCGCCAGCTGTTGCAGGTCGGCGAGCGTCTCGTGCTCGACTACGCGCGGGACGTGCTGCGCCGCGCCGACCGCACGTCGAGCGATCTCGACCGGCAACTGGCGGAACTCGAGGCGGTCAGGGACCGGCCTCCCTGCTCGGCCGAGACCATCGCGCTCATGCGGCAATTGACGCTGCAGTCGCTGGACTTCGCCCTGATCGGCCGCATCGAGGGCAATGTCCTGCAATGCTCGTCCTATGGCGAGCACCTCAGCGGCATCGATCTCGGCCCGGTCAGTTTCGTCGGTCGTTACGCGGTGCGACGCGAGGTCCGGCTGCCCGTGGCGCCGGACGTCGCCTATGCGACGGTGCAGCAGTCGGGCTGGATCCTCTTCATTCCGGCGGCCCAGTCCTTCGACATTCCCATTCCTGACCATCTGTCGATCGCAACCTATTCGCCGGTCGCCCGCGCCTTCCGCGCATCGCGTGGATCGGTGCGTCCGGACTGGATGGCTGCCGGCAGGACGGGGGAGGAGGTCACCTTCATCGAGGACGGGCGCATCGTCGCGGTGGTCGAATCGCCGCGCTACGCGACCGGCGTCGTCGCCGCCCTGCCGATCGCGCAGGTACGACCGGCCGGCAGCAGCACCGAGATCGTCGGCATCGGCATCGCCCTTGTCGGCGGCATCAGCATCGCCGCCTGGATCCTGCACCTGGCCCGGCAGCGTCTGATCATTTCGTCCTGGCGGCTGCGGCGGGCGCTGCGGGACGACGAGATCTACCTCGTCTACCAGCCCATCGTGTGCCTGAGGACGCGCCGCTGGGTCGGGGCGGAGGCGCTGATGCGCTGGCGTGTCTCGGACGGCGTCGAGATCCCGCCCGACATCTTCATCCCGGCGGCGGAGGAGACCGGCCTGATCTGCCAGTTCACCCAAAGGCTGCTGGAGCTGGTCGCCCGCGACGCGCCGGCCATCTTCGCACGGTCCGACACCTTTTCCCTGAGCCTCAACCTGAGCAGCGCCGACATGAAGTCGGCGGCGACGATTCCCCTGCTGCAGCGCCTCGTCGAGCGGGCCGGTGTGTCGCCGGCGCGCTTCAAGGTGGAAATTACCGAGCGCAGCATTCTCGACGAAGAGAGCGGCCGCGAGATGATCAGCCGGATCCGCGCGCTCGGCATCGGCGTCGTCGTCGACGATTTCGGCACGGGCTTTTCCAATCTCAAATATCTGACCGCCTTCCGCTTCGATCTCCTGAAGATCGACAAGGCCTTCGTGCAGGGGCTCGGCACCGAGGCGGTGACCAGCCATGTCGCCTTCCACATCATCGACCTTGCCAAGTCGCTGCACCTCGAGCTTGTCGCTGAAGGCGTCGAGCAGGACCGGCAGGCCGCCATGCTGCGCGAGGCCGGAGTCGAAATGGCCCAGGGCTGGCTGTTCGCGCGGCCGATGCCGGCCGCCGCCCTGGTCGACGGCATGGCCGCGGCGTGAGCGTTCGGGGCCTGTGCTCCTTTTCGTCAGCGGGTCCTTCACCATGCCGTCCGGATCTGTTCGCCGGGGCAGTCGACCTTGGGCGCATCACCGACTAGGAAGGACGCGCGCCGGCAAGGCCGCGTCGCCGGCCCTATCGGGCGGATCATCGGGGCAGACTCATTGTGTTGTCTTCCGCAATCGCGCGACAGATCCTGAGTTTTGTCGGGCCGGGCATCCTCTCGGTCTTTGCCTTCGGTTTCGTTCTCGTCTGGTACTTCGATCGCAAGCGCGCCTATGTCTGGCTGTTTTCGCTGGCGATCGTCCTCTATTCGCTGGGGGCAGCAAGCCAGATCTTCCGCATGCCCGCCGATGCCGGGCTCAATGCGGTGTTGTCGGCGCTGCTCTATGCCGGCGGCGCGGTCGCGCTGGTCGAAGGGCTTCATCGCCGCTCGGGCCGCAGCCTCGGCATGGCCAGGGCAGGGCTGCTGATCGCCCTGATCGTCGTGCCGATCGCCTATTTTTTCTACGGCGAGCGCAATCTGCTGGCACGTGTCTACGTCCTGAATTTCGGCCTCGGCGCGATCCTGCTCTACGGGATCCTGGCGCTCCGGGAGCTTGCCGCCGGCCGGGTCATCGACCGGCTCGCCTTCTGGGCGGTGACCATCTTCGCGCTGCACTTCTTTCCGCGCACCATGCTGTCGGCCGGCGGCTGGACGCCCACCGCCGATCGCTTCGGCCAGTCCGTCTTCTGGGTTTCGCTGCAGATCGTGCTGCCGGTCCTCGCCGTGGCGCTGGCGCTGATCCTGCTCGCCCTGCCGCTGGTCGACCGAATGGAGGAACTCGGCCGCGACAGCACGACCGACCCGCTCACCGGCCTCCTGAACCGCCGGGGCTTCGAGGATCGGGCCGCCCGCCTCATGGCCGCCCGCCACGCCTGGCCGCTCGGCCTGATCGTCTGCGACCTCGATCGCTTCAAGGCCATCAACGACAGCTACGGCCATCCGGTCGGCGACGCCGTGCTGCGCAAGCTCGGACGCGTTCTGGCGGGCGCTGCGCGCGACCGCGACGTGGTCGCCCGCATCGGCGGCGAGGAATTCGTCGTGCTGCTGGCCAATTGCACCGCCGCCGGCGCGGTCGAATTCGCCGAGCGCCTGCGCCGGACCATTGCGGCGGCCGACTTCCCCCTGCCGGAGGGCGCGGCGCGGGTGACCGCGAGCTTCGGCGTCACCGCCCATCGCGCCGGCGAGCCGCTCGCAAGGCTGGTCCACCGCGCCGACGAGCTGCTCTATCGGGCCAAGGCCGAAGGCCGCAACCGGGCCCGCGCCGGCTAGCGGCGCCGTTCGCCGGCGCGCAGCGCCAGGGTCATACCGGCCATGGCGATCGTCATGCCGGCAATCTCGGGCGGCGACGGCCATTCGCCGATGATCAGTGCGCCGGCGGTCGCCGTCACCACCGGCACCAGCGGCAGGAACAGCGCCGCCCGGGCCGCGCCCAGCACGGCATTGGCCTTGGCATAAAGAAACAGCGAGACGACGCCGACCAGGAGGCCCTGGTAGATCGCCTGCAGCGCGAGGGCCCCGGCGCTCGCGCCGGCCATGTGCAGCGGCACGACGAGCGCGAGCAGCGGCGCCGAGACGAGCGAGAGCAGGCAGATCGTCACCGTCAGCCGCAGCGCGTCGGTCTGCCAGCGCTTGGCGAGCAGGCCGAAGACCGCCCACATGACGGCCGCCAGGACGAACAGGAGGTCGCCGCGCCAGGCGCCGGCGCGCGCCGCGCCGCCGCCGAAAGCCTGCCAGGAAAAGACGACGATGCCGGCGACGATCAGTCCGAGGCCGGCGAGCCGGGCCGGCGGTGGCCGCTCGCCGCCGACGAGAAAGGCAAGGAGCGCGGCGAGCACCGGGATGAGGCCGGGCGTGACGACCGCCGTGTGCAGCGCGGGCGCGAAGGTCGAGCCGCCGACCAGGACCAGGCTATAGGGCGCGCCGGCGAGCAGGGTGAGGATGAGCGCGCGGCACCAGCCGAGATCGCCGACCGGGAACGGCCTCAATCGGGGCAGGGCATAGGGAAGCAGAACCAGGCCGGCGGCAAGGAAACGCAGCACGGTGACGTCGGCGGCGGAGAGCCCGTCGGCTACCGACTGGCGCGACACGACGGCCTGGATGCCCCAGATCAGGGCGGCGCCGGCGCCGCAGGCAAAGCCGAGCCAGACCGGCGCAGCGGCGGCCTCCCGCGGCGATGCCATGGTGGCACGGGCGGTCTGGTCCTGGCTCTGCGTCACGGCGGGTCCTTCGGGCAGCGCACCGGAGCGGCGGCGGCGCGCTCTCTTGCGCCATCGCGACCGGCCCCCGCAAGCCGGCCCGCCGCAGGGCTCACCTGCTCCGGCGTCCGGAAAGACGACGCCCCGGCGCCTTGCGGCGGCGGGGCGGATCACATGTCGGCTGCCGGCTCGGGCCGGCAGGCCCTGGATCAATCGCAGATGCGGACGTTGCGACGCTCCGGCCCGTAGGGGCCTTCGACCCAGCGGCGCTCGACCCAGCAGTCCCGCGGGCCGGAGGCGGCCGCCGCCGCGGCGGCGCCGCCAATGATCAGCGCCGCGGCGCCGGCGCCGATCAGCGCGCCATTGCCGCCGCGCCAGCCACGGCCATGGTGGTGATGGCGATAGCCGCCATGACGATGGCCGCCGAAGTGACGGTGACGATGCTGCATTTCCACCGGAGCGGCGTCCTGAGCGGCACCGATCGCGGCGCGGCCTCCGAACTCGGCCGCCCGGGCCCCTGCCGAGGGCAGGACCATGGCTGCGCACAAGGCCAGCGCACCGACGGCGGTCGACCACGCGAATGTCTTGCTGATTGTGACGTTCATCGAACGCTCTCCTGAAACGGTACTGTCGACAGCACCTTGCATGAGGAAGCCAGATACGTCTCGACTGACGGATCGTGAGTCTATCGGTCTGACGTAGCGAAAATCCAGCATTATGTTGAAATATGTGGCATCACTCTGACCGTTAACGCCACCTTTCGAGATTTGCCATGGGCCGCCGGTGTGGAAAAAACGGAGTAATTCCACGCTCGGCAACCGCATTCTTGGCGGTGTAAGCCAATGTTCAGCTAGCGGCTCCGAATTTCTGTCTCATGTCACGCTGTGTCGCTGCCGTTGCGCAAAGCGTTCACGAGGTGCGACGAATTGGCGCATTCAGCCGGCGGTGACGAAGCCGAACGGCCCGTCGCAACCTGGCGCAGACGGGCGGCGGTCTCGGCGCGCAGGAACTCCACCAGGGCGCGCACGGCCGGCGCGGGATGCGCCGTCGGCGTCGTCAGGAGCAGGATCCGGTCGCCGGGGCCGAGCACTTCGTGGTCGGTCAGCAGCGGCACGAGCTGCCCGGCCGCGATGAGCGGGTCGGCCATGTAGTCGGGCAGAAGGCCGAGGCCGGCGCCCGCCAGCAGCGCATCCTGCAGGAACAGGAAATCCTCGGCCTGGATCCGCGGCGTGACCGCGACCAGCCGGTTGCGTCCGCCCCGCCTCAGCCGGACCGTCATGTCGCGGCCGGCGGGCGGCGGCACGACGAAGGCGCGCCCGGCGAGATCCTCCGGACGGGTCACGGGCTGGGCTCGGGCGAGCGCCGGCGCGGCGCAGAGCCGCCAGACGACCGGGCCGAGCGTCCGCGCCACCACCGTGTCGGGCGGTTCGGACATGATCTTGACGGCGACGTCGAGATTGCCGGCGATGAGATCGCCGACCCGGTTGGAAAAGCTCAGCTGCACCGAAATGTCGGGATGGGCGGCGAGGAAATCGATCAGCAGGGGCGTGAGGACGTGCCGGCCGAGGCCGGTCGGCACGCTGAGACGGACATGGCCGCGCGGATGCTTGCTGTGGCCGGCAAGCGCGGCCGCGGCGGCGCTCGCATCCTCGCGCAAGCGGATAGCGTGCTCATACGCGGTGCGGCCGGCCTCCGTCAGCTCGACCCGGCGGGTGGTGCGCCGCAGGAGTTGCGCCCCCGCCTGCCTCTCGAGCACCTTGAGGCGCTGGCTGACGCTGGAACGCGACACGCCGAGGCGCTTGGCGGCTTCGGCGAGATTGGCGGTCTCGGCGATCTCGGCGAACAGGATGAGCAGGTTGAGATCGACGGCCAAGGCCCCCTCCCGGAACGTCTTGTCATTGTCCAGTTCTGCTTGACAGTGATGTCGAGCCCGCCCGGATTGTCCTCGCACTATGCCGTCGTACAATAGGGGCAACAACAGGCCGAAGGCCGGCTCCGGCGCAGAGAGGACGCAACATGACGCACGTGCGGGAAGGGGCCGGCTTCGACCGGGCGAATGGGTCCGGCATCGCGGGACGGCGGCCGGCGCGGGTCTCGCCATGACCCAGGCCGCCGGTGCCGCATTGCTTTTCGAAGGCGAGACCTGGTCCGGCGCCGAGGTCGAGGCGCGCGGGCGCCGACTGGCCGGCGGGCTGGCCCGGCTCGGTCTGAAGGAGGGCGACGTCGTTGCCGTCCTGCTCTACAATTGTCCTGCCTATATCGACGTGATCCTCGCCTGCCGCATCGGCGGCTTCACCTATTGTCCGATCAACTGGCATTTCACCCCGGCCGAGATCGCCTTTCTCGTCACCGACAGCGGTGCCCGCGCGGTGATCGGCCATGCGTCGCTGCTTGCGGCGGCTGGCGATGCCCTGCCGCCCGGCCTGCCGGTGCTGTCGGTCGGCGGTGGTGCTGGTGCCGTCGACTATGCCGCCTGGCTCGCGGCGGCGCCGCCCTATGACGGGCCGGCGGTCTCGCCGCGTGGCCACATGGCCTATACGTCGGGCACGACCGGTCGACCGAAGGGCATCGTGCGCCAGGCCGTGCCGCTCGCCGAGGCCGAGGCGGTGCAGCAGCGCGCGCGTGAGGTCGCCAGGGCCGCGTTCGGCATCGAGCCGGGCTGCCGCGTGCTGATCCCGGCGCCGCTCTATCACAGCGCGCCCAGCCTGATCGCGCAGATGGCGACCTTGCAGGCCGAGCTCGTCGTGCTGACGCCGCGCTTCCGCGAGGAGGAGGTGCTGCAGCTGATCGAACGGCATCGGATCGACGTCGTCTATCTCGTGCCGACCATGTATGTGCGCCTCCTGAAACTGCCCGAGGCGGTGAGGACGGCTTACGATCTTTCCTCGCTGCGCTTCGTCGCCTCGACGGGCGCGCCCTGCGCACCGCAGGTCAAGCGGGCGATGATCGATTGGCTCGGCCCGGTCGTTCACGAGACCTACGCCTCCAGCGAGAGCGGCATGGTGACCGTGATCGGTTCGGAGGAGGCGCTCGCCCGGCCCGGCAGCAGCGGCCGGCCGATCGGCGCGGCGCGCGTCGCGATCCTCACCGAGGACGGCAGGCCCTGCGCACCCGGCGAGGTCGGCCTCATCCATGTGCGCCAGCCGGCCTATCCCGATTTCACCTACCGCAACCTGCCGGAGGCGCGCGGCAAGATCGAGCGCGACGGCATGATCACGCTCGGCGACATGGGTTATCTCGACCGCGACGGCTATCTCTATGTCTGCGACCGCGCATCCGACATGGTCATCTCCGGCGGCGTGAACATCTATCCCGCCGAGATCGAGCATGCGCTGGTGCGGCTGCCCGGCGTGCTCGACTGCGCGGTGTTCGGCATTCCCGACGACGAGTTCGGCGAGCAGCTTCTGGCGCTGGTTCAGCCGGATCCCGGCGCGTCGCCCGATCCTGCCGGGCTTGCCGAAGGACTGCGCCGGACGCTCGCCGGCTACAAGGTGCCGCGTCGCATCGAGATCGTCGCCGAACTGCCGCGCGACGACAACGGCAAGATCGCCAAGCGCCGGCTGCGCGAGGCCTATTGGGCCAGGAGCGGCCGCCGGATCTAGCCGCATCCTCTGCCGCCGCATCCGGCGGACACACCATCAGAACGACACGACGTCCAGGGAGGACCTTCCATGGCATTGCCTATCCGCGCCCGGCTCTATGGCCTCGCGCTTGCGCTCGCCGCCGTCATGCCCGCCTTCGCCACGGACTATCCGACGCGGCCGATCCGCTTCGTCGTGCCCTATGCAGCGGGCGGCGCCAGCGACCAGCTCGCCCGCAGCCTCGGCGAGCTGCTCTCGCGCGATCTCGGCCAGCAGCTCGTGGTCGAGAACAAGCCCGGCGCCAACACCTCGCTCGGCGCCGAGACGGTGAGCCGGTCGGAGCCGGACGGCCATACCCTGTTCCTGGCGAGCGGCGC
Organism: Phreatobacter sp. AB_2022a; assembly: GCF_026847585.1. NCBI lineage: Bacteria > Pseudomonadati > Pseudomonadota > Alphaproteobacteria > Hyphomicrobiales > Phreatobacteraceae > Phreatobacter > Phreatobacter sp. AB_2022a. Next base: position 293,317 of record NZ_JAPSET010000002.1, on the reverse strand, counting down.
GAACATGGTGCTGAACCCGCTGCTCTATCGCCGGCTGCCCTATGATCCTGACCGCGACCTCAGGCTCGTCAGCCTGCTCGCCGAGGTGCCGCTGGTCATGGTCGTTCATCCCTCCGTGCCCGCCCGGACGCTCGCCGAGTTCGTCGCTTACGGCCGCGAGCACGGCGACCGGCTGAACTTCGCCTCGGTCGGGATCGGCAATCCGCTGCATCTGGCTGCCGAGCGCTTCAAGATGGCGTCCGGCGTGCGCATGACCCATGTGCCCTATCGCGGCAGCGCCCCCGCCCTGACCGACCTCGTCGCCGGCCAGGTCCAGGTCATGTTCGACACCATCTCCACCGCGCTGCCCCACATCCAGGCGGGCAATCTGAGGGCGCTCGCGGTGACGACGCCCGAGCGCCTGCCGCAACTGCCCGACGTGCCGACGGTGGCGGAAAGCGGCTATCCCGGATATCGCGCCTCGGTCTGGTATGCGCTCGCGGTGCCGCGCAAGGTACCCGACGCGATCGCCGGCCGGCTCGGCAGCGCGACGGTCGCGGCCCTCGACAATCCGGCTTTCCGCAAGGCTCTCGAGCCTTTCGGCTTCATCGTCCGGCCGGTGAACGCGCCCGCGGAGATCGACCGGTTCCTTGCCGAGGAGCGGGCCCGCTGGCGGGAGACCATCGCCTCGAACGGCATCACCCTGGAATGATCGCCGGTCAGGCGTAGGCCCAGGACTTGCAGACGATCTTCCAGCCATCGGTGAACTTCACCAGCAGGAGCTCGTCGATGAAACGGTTCGGCAGCAGCGCGTCGCGCACCCGCACATGGGCCGTCGTCGCGCTCGCCAGGGTGGCGCTGACCACTTCGTCGTAGCGCGGGTCGTTGCGCGAGGCCGGCGAAGGCCGCCCGGCGACCCGCTCCATATAGGCATCCATGCCAAGCGCCGCGGTGTTGCCGCCTTCGGCCGAGAACAGCTGCGCCTCGGGGTGGAACACCGTGCGGAACTTCTCCACGCTGCCCTCGTAGAGGGCGTCGAAATAGCCCTGCACCGTCGTCAGAACGGCTGTCAGTTCGCTCATCGTCAGGCCTTTTCCATCATCAAGTTGTGCTCGCGATCGGCGAGGCCGAGGCTGTCGTCGAGAATGGCCAGGAGCTGCTCGGCTTCCGCGTCCGATATGACCAGGGGCGGCGCCAGGAACAGCGAGACCTGCTCGCCGCTGGTGCCGATCACCGCGCCCCTGTCGAGGGCGTCGGCGGCGACGCGCGAGGCGATTGGCGGTTCCGGCGTGTCGGCGAGCCAGTCGCGCCAGTCCGGGCCGTGCAGCTCGACGGTCCAGTGCAGCCCCTTGCCGGCGACGCGGGCGACGCTCGGATGGCGCGCGGCGATCTCCGACAGGCGGCGCGCGAACAGCGCTTCCAGCGCGGCGACGCGGGCGAACAGCCCTTCGTCGCGGACGATGGCGAGATAGGCGCTGACCGCCGCCATGGCCATGGGATGGCCGCGCAGCGTGCCGAAATTCTGCCAGCTCCGGCCGGACAGCTCGGCCGCCACGTCCTTGGACAGGACGATGGCCGCGACCGACACCATGCCGCCGCCGAGCCCCTTGCCGAGGGTCACGACATCAGGCCGGCTCTGCCCGCCCTGGAAGGCGAAGGGCCGGCCGGCGCGGCCGAGCCCGGTGACCACCTCGTCGGCGATCCACAGCGCGCCGGCCTTGCGGGCGAGGCGGGCCACGGCGTCCTGATAGTCGCCGTCATGGTAGAAGCCGCCCTGGGTATAGTCGACGATGATCGCCGCGGAATCGGCGAGCTTGGCCTCGGCGCCGGCGAGGCGCTGCTCGAGCGGGGCCGGGCGCGGCGCGGCGCTGCCGCCGGCGAGATAGAGTGCGCCCTCGGGCGCCGGCAGCACATGCACGAGCGCGCCAGGCGGCGGGACCTTGGTGCCGCCATTCGGCGCGGCGATGCCGCCATGCCAGTGCGGCTGCACGGTGACGGCGCGGCTGAGGCCGACCAGGCCGTGATAGGCCCGCTCGCGCGTCGCGATCGCCTTGCGGCCGGTGAGCGCCTGCGACAGCGACAGCGCGAGATCGTTGGCCTCGCTGCCGCTCAGGCAGAAGCGCACGGCGCCGGCCCAGTGCTCTTCGCCGGCAAGGCCGATCTCGAACAGGCTCTCGGCGGCTTCGTCTCGCCCCTGCCAGCTCCAGCCTTCGTTGACCATGGGCAGGCCCGCGGCCTGGCGCAGGGCTTCGGCCAGGCGCGGATGGCCGTGGCCGAGCGGCCCTCCGGTATTGCTGCCGTCGAGCACCTTGCGGCCGTCGCTGAGATGGAAATAGACGCCCTGGCCGCCCACCACCTGAGGGGCGGCCGTGCCGGCGTTGAGGCCCGTCCGAAGCAGTCTGGCCATTGCCCAATCCTTCATTCGTCGTGGGTCCGGACAGTAGGAACGCGGCCTGGATCGCGACAGCACCAGTTTCCGGGATATTCGATAGGCCAGTTCAAGTGGCCGGGCCGATCAGGCCGGCCAGCGCGGACAGGTGCGGAAAGGCCTCCTCGGCGCGCAGCCGGCCGTAGCCCAGGACCAGGCCCTGGCGGTCGGGTTCGCCGAGATAGCACTGGGACAGCGGCTGGACGAAGTGGCCGGTGCCGCGGCTGCGCCGCGACACTTCGCGGTCGCTGATGCGTGCCGTCATCGCCGGCCGGAACAGCACGGTGAGGTGCAGGCCGGCGCGCTGCGACATGACCTCGACGTCGGCGCCCATCAGCCGCTCGACCGCATTCAGCACGGCGGCCTGGCGGTCGGCATAGACCTTGCGCATCCGCCGGAGGTAGCGCAGCAGATGGCCGTCGCGGAGGAACCTTGCCAGCGCCAGCTGGGCGGTCCCGGCTGGATGGACGTCGATCCGCGCGCGGCCGCGGCCGAAGGCCTCGATGAAGCGCGGCCCGGCGACGAGATAGCCGATCCTGAGGCTCGGGAACATCACCTTGGAGAAGGTTCCGAGATAGATCACCCGTCCGGATCGGTCCAGCGACTTCAGGGATGCGGTCATGCTGCCGCGATGCCGGAACTCGGAATTGTAGTCGTCCTCGATGATCCAGCTGCCCTGGCGGTTTGCCCATTCGAGCAGCTCCTGCCGGCGTTCCAGCGCCATCGGGATCCCGAGCGGGAACTGGTGCGAGGGGGTGACCACGGCGAGCTTTGCCCGCGGCGCGCGCCGGATGCCCTCGGCGACGATCAGGCCCTTGTCGTCGACCGGCACTGGCACCAGCTTGGCGCCAGCGGCGCGCAGGCTCCAGCGCGCTTCGATGAAGCCCGGCTCCTCGACCCAGACCTCGTCGCCCGGATTGAGCAGCATGCGGCTGCACAGATTGAGCGCGCCCGAGCTGGCCGAGGTGATCGCGACCTCGTCCGGCTGGCAGAGCAGGCCCCGCACCGTGCCGAGATATTCGGCCGTCGCCTCGCGCAGCGGGCGCCAGCCGAGCGGCGGCATGTCGATGCAGGCCGAAGAGGCCGGGTTGCCCCATGTCTGGCGCAGAAGGCGCGACCAGACATCGAAGGGGAACTCGGAAATGTCGGGCGTGCCGGGGCTGAACGGAGAGGCGGGGTCGAATTCGTAGCCGGTGTCCAGCACCGAACGCCAGGCCTCCGAGACCCACTCGCCTTCGGTGCCTGCCTCCGGTTGGGGCGCGCCGCGGCCGGACGGGCGGGCAATGGCGGCGACCTCGACGCCGCCGCGCGGTACGGAGCGCAGATAGCCCTCCGAATAGAGCAGGTCGAAGGCGGTGAGCACGATGGCGCGCGAGCAGCCGAGCTCGGCGGCGAGCAGCCGCGATCCCGCGAGCCGGGTGCCGGCAGCCAGCCGCCCGTCCAGGATCTGGTTGCGCAGATGCGCCGCGACCTGCTGGTAGAGCGGCAGGTCGGAGCCGCGATCGAGTCCCATGCCGGCCATCGACATGCGATGGCCGCTCTGGCGCGGACCGGCGAGGCGGCGTTCCGTCGACGGCCCCGCCAAGGCTCAGACCTCCGCCGCCGGCGGCCCGTAACCGCCGCCGCCGCAGCCTTCCAGCGTGACGAGGTCGCCGGCCTTCAGCATGAGATTGGCCTTTCCGGGAAGCGCTTCGGACCTGCCGTCCCGATCGAGGGTGATCTCATAGGGCCGGCCCGGCTCGCCGCCCTTGAGACCGTAGGTCGGGATTTTCGTCCGCTCGACGCAGGTGGTCAGCCACATGGACGGCGCCAGCACGCGGTAGCTGCGCACGACGCCGTCGCCGCCCCGGTGGCGCCCACGACCGCCGGCGCCGCGCCGGATGGCCTGCCGTTCGACGCGAATGGCATAATTGGCCTCGATCACCTCGGCCGGCGTGTTGGACGTATTGGCGAGGTGCACGCGCGTCGCGGGGCAGCCGTCGCGGTCGTGGCGGGCGCCTTCACCGCCGCCATGGACCTCGTAGAGCATGCGCCAGGACTGGTCGGGCAGCGGCTCGGCGAAGGCGAGCAGCCCGGAGGTCGCCGGGCCGCCGGCGGAGAGCCGCTCGGGAATGACGTGCTCCATGGCCCGGAACACCGCATCGACCACCCGCATCGAGGTCTCGTGATTGCCGGCGGCGACCGCCGCCTTCCAGCCCGGCTCGAGGATCGATCCCGGGCGGGTGACGATGGTCAAAGGCCGCAGCGCGCCGGCATTCTGCTGCATCTCGCGGCCGCTCATGATGCGGGCCGCATAGGCCACCGCCGAGCGCGCGATGAACGGCGTGGTGTTGCAGAAGGTGGCGACCCGGTCGGCGGAGCCCGAAAGGTCGAAGGTCGCCTCGTCGCCGCGGATCTCGATGCGGACATGGATGCGCGCCGGTTCGCCGTCCGGCCCGCCATCGTCGAGGAAGTCCTCGCCCTCGTAGATGCCGTCGGGCAGGCCGGCGATGGCGGCCCGCATCTCGGCCTCGGACAGGTCGTGCAGGCGCGCCATGGTGTCGACGAAGGTCTGGGTGCCGTATTGGGCGCACATCTCGCGGATCCGCCGCTCGGCGGCGGCGGTCGCGGCGAGCTGGGCCAGCACGTCGCCCTCGCAGGAGACGGGATCGCGCACATTGGCCAGGATGAAGTCGAGGACCGGCCGGTTGATCCCTGCGGCGCTGGCGAGCGGCAGGGGCGGGATGCGCATGGCCTCCTGGAACGTATCAACCGCCTGCGCGAGATAGCTGCCCGGCCAGGTGCCGCCGACATCAGGCCAGTGCGCGAGGCTGAGCGCGAAGGCGACCAGCCGGCCGTCGACGAAGACCGGCCGCGCCACCTTGACGTCGTTGAGGTGATTGCCGCCGAGCGCGCCGACATTGTAGATGATCGCGTCGCCTTCGCGCATCGCCTCGGCCGGGCAGACCTTGAGGAGCTCCCGTACGGTATAGGCCATGGCACCGAGATGGATCGGGATGTCGCGGCCCTGGCCGACCAGTCCGCCTTCGGCGTCGGTGATGGCGGAGGACAGGTCGCCGGCCTCGCGCAGCAGCGGCGAGCGCGCCGAGCGCGTCATGACCAGGCTCATTTCCTCGGCGGCCGCCGACAGGCCGTGTCGGATGACCTCGACGATGAACGGATCCAGGGTGCTCATGCTGCGCTCCGCGTCATGAAGAGATTGCCGAGGGCGTCGGGCCGCGCCTGCCAGCCCGGCGGCACCACGACCGTCGACCAGGCATCCTCGATGATGGCCGGGCCGGTGACCGCGCCGGCGAGGGTTTCGCGCGCGACGATGGCGGTGGCGACGGGGCCGGACGCCTCGAACACGCAGTCGCGCTGTCGCGGCTGGACCGGCGCCCGACCGACATCGGGGCGCGAGAACGGCACCGAGGATGGCTTCAGCGCCTGGATGCGCACGGATTCGATCACGCAATCCTCGCTCGTCGCATAGCCGAACAGGTCCTGGTGCCGGCGATGGAAGTCGGCTTCCAGAACGCCGCGGTCGAGCGGCATGGCAAAACCGATGGGAATGCTGTCGCTCTGCGCCGCGTAGCGCATCAGCGCGACATGCTCGATGGCGATGTCGGCGGGCGCGATGCCGTTGGCGATCAGCGGCGCGGTCGCCTCCGCCGACAGCTCCGCGACGCGCGCGGCGAAGGCCTCGTGCGGGAAGTCGGCCAGCGACATGCGCACGGTCCGCTGCTGCAGGAAGCTGAAATCGGCGGTCAGGCAGCCGAGCGCCGAGAAGGCGCTGGAGGCCGCCGGCACGATGATCTCGGAGAGACCGTAGATGTCGGCGAGGCCCGCCGCATGCATCGGACCGCCGCCGCCGAAGGCGAGCAGCGTGCAGTCGCGCCCATCGACGCCGCGCTCGACGGTGACCCGCCGCAGCGCCCGCGCCATGGCCGCGCCCGCGACCTTGACGATGCCGAGCGCGGTCTCGGCGAGCCCCAGATCGAGCTGCCGCGCGATCGGCGCGATCACGCGCCGCGCCGCTTCGACGTCGAGGCTGATGGTATCGCCGAGCCGCGCCTCGGGGTCGAGATAGCCGAGCACCGCATTGGCGTCGGTGATGGTCGGGCGGTCGCCGCCGCGCCCATAGCAGGCCGGGCCCGGCACGGAGCCGGCGCTTTTCGGGCCGACGGTGAGGCCACCGGGACCAAGATCGACGATCGAGCCGCCGCCGGCGCCGATGGAATGGACCGCCAGCATGGGCTGGCGCAGCGGCCGGCCGCCCATCATGCGGGTATCGGTCATCTCGGCCACGCCGTCGACGATCAGGCAGACGTCGGTGGTGGTGCCGCCCATGTCGAAGGTGAGGACGCGCGGCCGCTGGAGATCGCGGGCGATGCGCGCGGAGGCCGAGACGCCGGCCGCCGGTCCCGACATGGCCATGACCAGCGGGCGGCGCTTGACCGCAGGCACGGGCACCATGGCCCCGGCGGAATGAAACACCTGGAGACCGGCGCCGAGCGGCAGGCGCTGTTCGAGCTCGGTCAGATATTCCACGGCGATCGGCATCGCCGCGGCATTGAAGGCGGTCGACGAGGCCCGTTCGTATTCGCGCGCCTCGGGATTGATCTCGTGGGACACGCAGACGTGCGGCACCACGCCGGCGAGCCTCTCAGCGATCCGCTTCTCGTGCGCCGGATTGGCGTAGGAGTGCAGCAGGCAGACCGCGACGCTTTCGACCGCATGGGCTTCGAGCCAGGCGATCAGCCGGTCGATTTCCGCGTCGGCAAGCGGCTCGATCACCTCGCCCCGATGGTCGAGGCGCTCCTTGACGCCGAAGCACAGGGAAGCGGGAACCAGCGGCGCCGCCTTGGGCGGGACGTCCAGGCGATAGAGCTCCTCCCGCCGGTAGCGGGCGATCTCCAGCACGTCCTCGAAGCCGGCGGTGGCGACGAGGGCGACCTTCGGCAGCCGCTCCTCCACCAGGGCATTGGTGACGCGTGTCGTGCCGTGGACGAAGCGGCGGACGTCATCGGGCCCGACCCGCACCGCGGCCAGCGCCTCCAGCATGGCGGTGACCGGCGCGTCGGGGCGCGAAGGGACCTTGGCGATCCGCGTCTCGTTGGTATCGGACCTGACGGCGATGATATCGGTGAACGTGCCGCCGATATCCGTGCCGATGTCCCACAACCTCGTCTTCACGTCAGTCCTCTCCTGCCTTGCGTCCTGTGCACCGGGCATCAGACGGCCAGCGCCGGTCCGGGCTCGAAATGGGGGATGGCGGCGAGCAGCTCGCGGGTATAGTCCGCCTGCGGCGCCGCAAAGAGATCGCGGCTGACGCCCTCTTCGACGATACGCCCGTGGCGCATGACGATGGTGCGCTCGCACATCATGCGGACGACGTTGAGGTCGTGACTGACGAACAGGAAGGCCAGCCCGTCGTCGCGCCTCAGGTCATCCAGCAGCTTCAGCACGAGCGCCTGGACCGAGACGTCGAGCGCCGCGGTCGGCTCGTCCAGCACGATCAGGCGCGGTTTCACAGCGACCGCCCGGGCAATGCCGACGCGGGCCTTCTGGCCGCCCGAGAGCTGGTGCGGGAAGCGCGACAGCAGCTCACGCGACAGGCCGCAGCGCTCGGCCGCCTCCGCGACGCTGCGCTTCACCTCGGCCTCGTCGCGCGGCTTCGCCAGCCGGCGCAGCGGATAGGCGATGCAGTCGAAGGCGGAGAACCGCGGGTTCAGGCTCTCGTGCGGATCCTGGAAGACGATCTGGATCTGGCGCCGCAGGGGAGAGGCATGGAACGAGCGCGCGGGGATGGCGCCGATATCGACGCCGTCGAAGGCGAAGCGCCCGCCATCCGCATCGATCAGGCGGCAGATGATCCGTGACAGCGTGCTCTTGCCGGATCCAGACTCGCCGACCAGCCCCAGGCTTTCGCCTCGGCGGAGGGTCAGCGAGACGTCGTCGACGGCCGCCGTCGCGCCATAGCGCTTGACGGCCCCGGCGACCTCCAGAAGCGGAGGCGCCTCGGCCGCGACCGGCGCGCGGGCCGTCGCCTCGGCGCGCGGGATCCCGACGAGATCCTCCACCGTCGACTCGAAGGTCGGCGAGGCGGCGACGAGACGTTGCGTATAGGGATGCAGCGGGCGGCGGAAGATCCGCGCCGAGGGGGCGCTCTCGACCACCTCGCCCTGCTGCATCACCACGACGTCGCGGCAATAGCTGGCGGCGAGTCCGAGATCGTGGGTGATCAGGATCAGGGCCATGCGGCGTTCGGCGGTCAGCCGCGCGAGCAGGTCCATGACCGTCTTCTGGGTGGTCACGTCGAGGCCCGTGGTCGGCTCGTCGGCGATCAGCAGGGCCGGATCGCAGGCGATCGCCATGGCGATCATGACGCGCTGGCACATGCCGCCCGAGAGCTCGCCCGGATAGGCGTCGAACCGCTTCTCGGCGTCGCGGATGCGCACCGCGTTCAACAGATCGACGGCACGCTGCCGCAGCGCGGCCCGGCCGAGGTCCTGGTGCGCGGCAATGGCATCCATGACCTGCCGGCCGACCGAGCGGATCGGATTGAGCGCGGTGCGCGGGCTCTGGAAGATCATCGAGACAGCGGCGCCGCGCAGGGCCTTCATGCGCGCCGGGTCGGCGCGGGTGATGTCCTCGCCGCGGAACAGGATGCGGCCTTTCGGTATGCGCGCGGCGCGGTCGAGCAGCTGCGTCACCGCATAGGCGGTCACCGATTTTCCCGAGCCGCTCTCGCCGACCACCGCCAGCGTGTCGCCCGGCGCGAGTTGGAGATCGACGCCGCGCACGGCCTCGACCGTCCCGCCGCGGGTGGCGAACGACACATGCAGGTCCTGCACGTCGAGCAGAAGGCCGGTCATGTGCGCATCCGCGGGTCGAGAATGTCGCGCAGGCCGTCGCCGAGCAGGTTGAAGCAGAGCACCGCCAGCATCAGCGCGAGGCCGGGAAAGGCCACCAGCCACCATTGGCCGGTGCTGATGAAGCGGGCGCCCTCGGCGACCATGATGCCCCATTCCGGTGTCGGCGCCTGGACGCCGAGCCCGAGAAAGGACAGGCCCGCCGCATTCAGGATCGCCCAGCCGAGATTGAGCGAGATCTGCACCGCCATGGCCGGCAGGATGTTGGGCAGGAGGTAGAAGACCACGATCGACAGATGGCTCTCGCCGCCGGCGCGGGCGGCCTCGACCCAGCCGGCATGACGCCGCACATTCACCTCGGCGCGCGCGAAGCGGATGTAGAACGGCAGATTGATCAGCGCCGTCGCGATGATGATGTTCTCGACCCGGTTGCCGAGCGCTGCGACCAGCGCCATGGCGAGCACGAACAGCGGGAAGGCCATGACGACATCGACCAGGCGGCCGACCCAGCGGTCGGCGAGGCCGCCGGCATAGCCGCAGAGCGCGCCGATCACCGCGCCGACCACGAAGGACAGGCCGACCGCCGAGGCGGCGATGGTCAGGTCCAGCCGCGTGGCGGCGATCAGGCGGCTGAAGATGTCGCGGCCGAGCTGGTCGGTGCCGGCCCAATGGGCTGCCGATGGCGGCTTCAGGGCGTTCGGGACATTGGATGCGACCGGGTCGTGCGGCATCAGCCAGGGCGCGAACACGGCGACCGCGACGAGCGTGAGCGCGCCGAGCGTCGCGATCGCGGTCACCGGATTGCCGCGCAGCACCCAGCCCATATGGCGAAGCGTGGCGCTCATTCGAGGCTGATCCGCGGGTCGACGATGCCGTAGAGCACATCGATGGTGAGATTGACCATCACGAAGATGGCGGCGATCAGCAGGACGAAGCCCTGTACCGGGGCATAGTCGGAGGCGAGCAGCGCGTCGAGCGCGTAGGAGCCGATGCCCGGCCAGGAAAAGACCTTTTCGACCAGCACATTGGCCCCGAGCATGGTGGAGAAGACGATGCCGACGATGGTGAGCACCGGCAGCAGCGCATTGCGCAGGCCATAGACGATGACGACGCGCCAGTCGGCCATGCCGACGGACCGCGCGGTGCGGATGAAGTCGCTGCCGAGCACCGCGAGCAGCGAGGCGCGGGTCATGCGCGCGAGGGGGGCGAGCACGAACAGCGCCATGGTCGCGGCCGGCAGGACGAGCTGGCCGAAGGCTGCGCGCCAGCCGGCGAGATCCCCGAGCAGCAGGAAGTCGATCAGCAGGAAGCCGGAAATATCCGGCGGCTGCGCCGCGAAGATGTCGATCCGGCCGGTCGGGTCCGGCGCGATGCCGATGAGATAGTAGAACACGTAGATCAGGATGAGGCCGGAGACGAAGGTCGGCACGCAGACGCCGAGTGTGCACAGGAAGCGCACCCCATGGTCGATCAGCGAATTGGGCCTGAGCGCGGCGACGATGCCGAGCGGCAGGGCGAGCGACAGGGCGATCACGAGCGCGAACAAGGTGAGCTCGAGCGAGGCCGGCAGGCGCTGCGCGAGGTCGGTGACGACTGGCTGGCCGGTGGTCATCGAGCGGCCGAGATTGCCGCGGGCGATATCGGCGAGATAGCGCACCAGCTGCTCGGGGATGGGCCGGTCGAGGCCCATCTGCTCGCGGATCTGCTGGATCTCCGCCTGGCCGGCATTCGGGCCGGAGGCGAAGAACGTCGCGGGATCGCCGGGCAGCACGCGCATCATGAGGAAGGTGAAGACGACCACCCCGAGAAGGGCCGGCAGGGATGCGAGAAGCTGCCGGCCGGCCCGTCTGCCGATATTGCGAATGGCGGACATGGTTCAGGCTCTGCGCAGGTCCCGATAGTCGACCTGACCATGGAACCAGTAGGTGTAGCCCTCGATCGCCGGCGCCATCACCGCATCCTGGTTCGGTTGCCAGACCATGACCATCGGGGCGTCCTCGGCGACGATGGTGATCATGCGCCGGCAGGCCTGGGCGTATTTGGCCGCGTCGGTCTCGAAGCGTGCCGCCTGGACCAGGCCGTTGAGCTCGTCATTCTGGTAGCCGCTGAAGTTCCAGCGCTGGTCGGCAGTGAAATAGGTGCGCAGGAAATAGTCCGGCGCCGGCAGCCAGGCCGTCCCGGCGGCGAGGAAGAACGGCACGCGCCGCTCCACCTCCATGGTGGTCATCTGCGCCGGCGGCAGCTTCTGGATCGCCACCTCCACGCCGATCTTGGCCAGGGCCTCCTTGATCAGCGCCGCCATCGGCTCGGCCGTCGCGGCGGCGCCCGCCGAGAACGAGAAACTGGTGCTGAAGCCGCTGGGATGGCCGGCTTCGGCGAGCAGCGCCTTGGCCTTGGCCGCGTCGGTGCGGAACGGCAGCCGCTGCGGGAAGTCCTCGCTCGGCGCCTCGCTCCAGTCGGCGCCGAACAGCGGACGGCCCCGGTTGAACAGCGCCGCCTCGAACATCGCCTGGTAGGGCAGCGCCGCGGCGACGGCGCGGCGCACCTTGGGATTGTCGAAGGGCGCCATGCGCGTGTTGAACACCAGGCTGTTGAAGCCGTTGATCTGGGGCGTGGCGACCAGCTTCACCTTGCCGCGCGACCTGAGCGCCTCGATGTCGCTCGCCTGCAGGTCGATGGCGAGGTCGGCATCGCCGCGCTCGATGAGATTGGCGCGGGTCGCCGCCTCGGGAACGGTCTGCGCGATGATCCTGAGGAAGAAGGGCAGCTTGCCGTCGGGGCCGTTCTTCCAGGCCTCGTTGCGGCGCAGGATGGTCTGCTGGCCCGGCTTGTACTGCTCGACGACATAGGCGCCGCCGCCGGCGGTGTTCTCCTTCAGCCAGTTCTGCGCCCAGGGATCGTCGGCGGTCGCGTGCTTGCGCGCCAGCGTGCTGTTGAACATGGGCGACAGCGGAATGGCGAGATTGGCGAGCGCCAGCCGGTCCGGCCGTTCGAGGCCGACCTCCACCACGCCGTCGCCGAGCACCTTGAACTGTTCCGGCCTGGCGAGCGAGCCGGAGGCGACCTGCGCCGCCGACAGGGACTTGGCCGAAACCGCGCGGTCGAGCGACCATTTGACATCCGCCGCCGTCACCGGCGAGCCGTCGTGCCAGGTGGCGCCCTTGCGCAGGTGGAAGGTGAGCGTGCGGCCGTCGGCCGAGCGGTCGATCCTCTCGGCCAGCTCGCCGCGAATATTGGCGAAGTCGAAGGTCCTGAGCCCGTCGGCCTCCTTCTGGCCGAATGAGGCGAGCCGGTCATAGACGGCCATGCCGAGGCCGAAGGACTCGCGCGTGGCGCCCGGCATGGTCGGGTCGAGCGTGTTCATGGTGCCGGCCAGCACGTGGCGCAGCGTCTGGGCCCGAGACTGGGCCGCGGCCGGGCCGGGGCCGGCAAGGGAACCGAGCGCCGCGCCGGCGGCCGTGGCGAAAACGGCCTTCAGACCCCGCCTGCGGGTGAAGGCCCAGGGATGGGAATTCATGGTCTTGACCCCTCTGGTCGATCTTGAAGTCGACGTCGTTCGACGTTCGATCTTGTTATTCTGGCTCAGACATTCGCAGACATTATCACAACCGAAAGGTCCAGATTTGGCTCAAAGGCCTGAGCCAGTTTGGCGCAAGAGTTGAGCCAGAGCATCTCGTCCCCGGCGCAATCGAGGAATGCCGGCACGTGTCGGAAGGGGAGGCGGGCGGGGCTCGGGCGTGGCCAACCGCGGCCTGCGGACGGGCGCTGTTGGGCGCGCCGCGCTCCTCATCGCAGCGGCGGCCGTCCGGGCTTCGCGTCGGCGGCGGCTGGCGCTGCGGCGGCAGGATCGCGCGCCAGCCGCATCCGCTCGAGGCAGCCTGAAGATGCCGAGTGGCCCAAGAAAAAAGGCGGGCCCGCCGGGGCCCGCCTTCGGTGTCGCCCGGCGGCGCCGGTTCAGAGCGGCCGGCGCAGCAGCTTGCCGATGACGCCGACGATGCCCTCGCGGAACACCAGCACGCAGACCACGAAGATCGCGCCTTGGACGACCGTCACCCAGGCGCCGAGGCCGGCGAGGAAGTTCTGCATCGAGATGATCACGGCGGCGCCGACGATCGGGCCGAACACCGTGCCCATGCCGCCGACGAGGGTCATCAGCACCACTTCGCCCGACATCTGCCATTGCACGTCGGTGAGCGAGGCGAGCTGCACCGCGATCGCCTTGGTCGAGCCGGCGAGGCCCGCCAGCGTCGCCGACAGGACGAAGACCGTCAGCTTGTACTGGTTGACCCGGTAGCCGAGCGAGACGGCCCGCGGCTCGTTGTCGCGGATCGCCTTCAGCACCTGGCCGAAGGGCGAATGGATGATGCGGTAGATCAGCAGCAGGCCGGCCATGAAGATCACCGCCACCAGATAGTACATCTGCAGGTCGGTGCCGACGGGAATGAAGCCGAAGAGATGGTTGCGCGGCACCGCCTGGATGCCGTCCTCGCCGCCGGTGAAGCGCGGTGTCTGCAACGCGAAGAAGAACACCATCTGGGCGAGCGCCAGTGTGATCATCGAGAAATAGATGCCCTGGCGGCGGATGGCGAGCGAGCCGAACACGAAGCCGAGCACGGCGCCCGAGGCGGTGCCGAGCAGGATCGACACCTCCGGTGTCAGCCCCCAATGCTTGGCGGTATAGGCCGCGACATAGCTCGCGAGGCCGAAATAGGCCGCGTGCCCGAAGGACAGGAGGCCGCCATAGCCGAGCATCAGGTTGAACGCGCAGGCGAACAGCGCGAAGCACAGCACCTTCATCAGGAAGAACGGATAGCCGATCACCGGGATGAACGGCAGGACGGCGAGCGCGACGATGAGGGCGATGAAGATCGTCCGGTGCAGGGCGCCGGTGCCCTTGGGCTCGGCGGTAACGAGCGCGGCCGGCGTGGTGTCGTAGGCGGTATCGGCCATCAGGCGGTCCTCCCGAACAGGCCGGCCGGCTTCACGAGAAGCACGATCGCCATGATGATGAAGATGACGGTGGCCGAAGCCTCCGGATAGAAGACCTTGGTCAGGCCCTCGATGAGGCCGAGACCGAAGCCGGTGATGATGGCGCCGAGGATCGAGCCCATGCCGCCGATCACCACCACGGCGAAGACGACGATGATGATATTGGCGCCCATGGTCGGATTGACCGAATAGATCGGCGCGGCAAGCACGCCGGCAAAGGCGGCGAGCGCCACGCCGAAACCGTAGGTCAGCGTGATCAGCAGCGGCACGTTGATGCCGAAGGCCTGGGTCAGCGTCGGGTTCTCGGTGGCGGCGCGCAGATAGGCGCCGAGCTTGGTCTTTTCGATGACGAACCAGGTGGCAAGGCACACCACCAGGGAGGCCACCACCACCCAGCCGCGATAGTTCGGCAGGAACATGAAGCCGAGATTGTGCCCGCCGCGCAGCTCGGCCGGGATCTGGTAGGGCAGGCCCGAGGAGCCGAACTGGTTGCGGAACAGGCCCTCGATGATCAGCGCGAGGCCGAAGGTCAGCAGCAGGCCGTAGAGATGGTCGAGATGGTAGAGCCGTTTCAGCAGCACCCGCTCGATGATGACGCCGGTGACGCCGGCGATGACCGGGGCGAGCACCAGCGCCCACCAATAGCCGAGGCCGAGCCAGTTGAGCAGCATCCAGGCGATGAAGGCACCCATCATGTACTGGGCGCCGTGCGTGAAGTTGATGATGTTCAACAGCCCGAAAATGACGGCGAGGCCAAGACTCAGGATGGCGTAGAACGAGCCATTGATCAGGCCGAGCAGCAATTGCCCGAACAGGGCCTGGGGTGGCACGCCGAGAAGCTCGAACATGAAGATCGATCCAGACAGGGAGATGGGAGCGCCTTGTTCGGGCGCTCCCCGATGAAAAGGGTTCAGATCAGGTGCGGACCAGCGAGCAGCCGCCTTCGTTCAAGGGGCGGAAGGCCTGGTCGCCGGGCAGCGTCGAGATCAGCTTGTAGTAGTCCCACGGGCCCTTGGATTCGGACGGCTTCTTGACCTCGAACAGATGGGCCGGGCAGACGAAACGGCCGTCCTGGCGCACCTGGTTCTTGCCGAACAGCGGATCGTCGGTCGGGTTCCCCTTCATCCAGGCCATGTTGGCGGCCGCCTCGCGCGACTTGGTCGCCGCGATGGCCTTCAGATAGTGCAGCGTGCCGGCATAGACGCCGGCCTGCACCATGGTCGGCATGGCGCCGCCGCGCAGCGCGCCGAAGCGCTTCGACCAGGCGCGGGTGCTGTCGTTGAGGTCCCAGTAGAAGGTCTCGGTCAGCACCAGGCCTTGCGCCGTCTGCAGGCCGAGCGAATGCACGTCGGTCAGGAAGACGAGCAGGCCGGCGAGCTTCTGGCCGCCCTGTGTGATGCCGAACTCGGCCGCCTGCTTGATCGAATTGACCGTGTCGCCGCCGGCATTGGCGAGGCCGATGACCTTGGCCTTGGAGGCCTGGGCCTGCAGCAGGAAGGACGAGAAGTCGGTGCCGGGGAAGGGCGTGCGCACCGCGCCGAGGACGCGGCCGCCGGCCTTCTGCACCACCGCGCTGGTGTCGCGCTCCAGCGCATGGCCGAAGGCGTAGTCGGCGGTCAGGAAGAACCAGGTGTCGCCACCCGCCTTCACCATGGCGCCGCCGGTCCCCTGCGCCAGCGCATAGGTGTCGTAGGTCCAGTGGATGGTGTTGGGCGAGCACTGGGCGCCGGTCAGATCGGACGTGGCGGCGCCCGAGTCGATCATGATCTTGTTCTTCTCGCGGACGATCTGGTTGACCGCCAGCGCGACCGAGGAGGTCGGCACGTCGAGGATCGCGTCGACGCCTTCGTTGTCGCACCACTGGCGGGCGATATTGGCGCCGACATCGGGCTTGTTCTGATGGTCGGCCGAGATGATCTGGACGTTGATGCCCTTGGCCGCGGCCTGGAAGTCCTCGACCGCCAGGCGGGCCGCCACCACCGAGCCTTCGCCGGCGAGATCGGCATAGAGGCCGGACCTGTCGTTGAGCACGCCGAGCTTGATGGTGATGGGGGCCTGGGTCTGCGCCATGGCCTTCATCGAGAAGCCGGTCGCCAGCGCGCCGGCAAGAAGAGAACGACGATCCATCTTTTGATCCTCCGAAAGTCCCGTCTGGGTTTTTTGGTCTTGCGCCGCGCGTTCCGGCGAAATCCGATTGATTTCGACTGCGGATGCGGGGCGAATGTCGGTCTCAATGGACATGACCGGTCCATTGAAATCCAGTGTCGCTTCGATTTCGACGTTCGCTTGGGGTCCCCGATATCAAAAAAATGTGGCGAACGCCTTGGTTCGCGGCGCTAGACGCCGAGGTAGGCGTGCAGCTTGGCGATGCTGTTGTCCATGTCCGCGTTCGGGATCATATCCACCACGCGGCCTTGCTCCACGACATAATGACGGTCCGCCACCGTCTGGGCGAAACGGAAATTCTGCTCGACCAGCACGATGGTGAAGCCGTCGCGCTTCAGCCGGGCGATGGTGCGGCCGATCTGCTCGACGATGACCGGGGCGAGGCCCTCGGTCGGCTCGTCGAGCAGCAGGAGCTTGGCGCCGGTCCTGAGGATCCGGCCGATGGCGAGCATCTGCTGCTCGCCGCCGGACAGCTTGGTGCCCTGGCTCGTCAGCCGTTCGCGGATGTTCGGGAACAGCTCGTAGATCTGGTCGAGGCTGAGACCGCCCGGCTGCACCACCGGCGGCAGCAGCAGGTTCTCCTCCACCGACAGGGTGGAATAGATGCCGCGCTCCTCGGGCACGTAGCCGAGGCCGAGCTTGGCGATGCGGCGCGAGGGATAGGAGATGGTCTCCTCGCCGCGGAAGCGGATCGAGCCGCGGCGCTTGCTGAGGACGCCGATGATCGACTTCATCGTGGTGGTCTTGCCGGCGCCGTTGCGGCCGAGCAGCGTCACCACCTCGCCCTCGGCGACATGGAAGTCGACCCCGTGCAGCACATGGGATTCGCCATACCAGCCGTGGAGATCCTTGACGGCGAGCATAGGCTCGGCTCCGGCCGCCGGCTGAGGCCGGGCGGCCGTCTTGTCGATGGTCGTGTCAGCCATGGCCAACTCCCCCGATATAGGCTTCGACGACGCGGGGGTCCTTGGAGACGGTCGCGTAGTCGCCTTCGGCCAGCACGCGGCCGCGGGCGAGCACGGTGATCCGGTCGGAGAGCTCGGCGACGACGGACAGATTGTGTTCGACCATCAAGATGGTGCGGTTGGCCGAGACCTTTCGGATCAGGGCGGCGGTGCGGTCGACGTCCTCGTGGCCCATGCCGGCCATCGGTTCGTCGAGCAGCATCATTTCCGGGTCGAGCGCGAGTGTCGTGGCGATCTCCAGCGCGCGCTTGCGGCCATAGGCGAGCTCGCCGGCATGGGTCTGGGCGAATTCGCTGAGGCCGACCGCCTCGACGAGGCGCAGGGCCTCGCCGTCGAGGCTCTGCAGGACGCGTTCGGACACCCAGAAGTCGAAGCTGTCGCCGCGCTTGCGCTGCAGTGCGATGCGCACGTTCTCCAGCACGGTCAGGTGCGGAAACACGGCCGAGATCTGGAACGAGCGGACGAGACCTTGCCGGGCGATGTCGGCGGGCTTGGAGGCGGTGATGTCGCGGCCGTTATAGGTGATCCGCCCCCGCGTCGGGATCAGGAACTTGGTCAGAAGGTTGAAGCAGGTGGTCTTGCCGGCGCCGTTCGGCCCGATCAGCGCGTGGATCGAGCCGCGCCGCACCTTCAGGTCGACCTCGCTGACCGCCGTGAACCCCTTGAAGTCCTTGGTCAGGCCCTCCGTCACCAGGATATTGTCGTCTTTCGCTTCAGCCATGCATTCGGTTCTTCTGGACGCATTCCTCACCCGCCATTGCTGCATGGCGGCACACGCCAGTCAACTCACGGCTGTTTGCAGTCCCCATCTGCCGTTTCGGGGGATTGTTTTCCCTCGATCGCCGGAGCTTTGCGAAATGCAAGGCTGATTTGCACTGCAAAAACGGCGGCGGCCGGCCATGAGGGGCCGGCCGCCGGGGTGGGCGGGGAGACGGGGCAACGAGGGCCGCCCGGTCGCATGTCCGGCCTATTCCGCCGCGACCGCCAGCGGCGCGCCGCCAAGCCGCGCGCAGAAGGCGCGGGCGGCCTCGACGGTGGCGCGGGCTTCCGACCAGTAGCGGTACTGCAGCTCGACATCGCCGACGACGCCGTCCGGGAAGGCGCATTCGGCGGCGATCCGGTCCCAGGGGATCGAGCCCCAGCCCATCGGCAGGTGCAGGTCGCCGGCACCGAAGGCGAGGTCCTCGGTGAGCGAATAGGTCCAGAAATCCTTCGGCCGGCCGAAGCTGTCGTGCAGGTGCAGGTGCTTGGAGAACGGCGTCAGCGCCTTGGCCTCGGTCACGAAATCGGCGCCGACCTGCGCGCAATGCTGGTAGCCGTGGCTGAAATCGAAGGTCGCCTGGATGAACGGGTGGTCGACCAGCCTGAGCTCCGCGGCAAGGCGCGAGGGCAGCGCCGTATGGCGGGCGAAGTCGTAGGTGAAGATGTTCTCGACGCAGATGACGACATCGGCCGCCTCTGCCTCGCCGCCGAGGCTCGCCAGGATCTCGCGCTGGCGGTCGTAGGCATGTTCGACCGAACTTGCCTGCTGCGGCCGGCAGAAGCCCGAATGGATCACGAGGTGCACCGCGCCGAGCGCCTGGGCGATCTCCAGATTGGCCTTCAGCACGTCCCTGTGCAGGCCGATCAGGTGCGAGTCCTCCATCAGGTTGATGCCGAGATGGCCGTGCAGCGTATAGGCGACGCCGTGATTGGTGATCCGTTCCTTCAGGTCCGCGAGCCGGTCCTTGAGGATCCGGCCGCCGACCACGATGTCGAGCTTGTGCAGCGGCAGCTCGACGAAATTGGCGCCGAGATGGCGCGCTTCGTCGATCTGGCTGCCGATGTCGCGGAAGTTCGGGTCCTTCACGTCGATCGACAGGCCGACGCCGAGGGTCTTGTCCGTCATGGCTTGGTGTCCTTGTGCAAGGGGCGGGTTCGGAGGGCGGGAGGGACGGTCATTTCAGCGTCGGGTCGAGCCGGTCGCGCAGCCAGTCGCCGAGGATCGACACCGACAGCGTCGTCAGCACGATGACGACGCAGGGGGCGATCAGGATCCAGGGCGCGGTCTGGATGTATTCGCGGCCGTAGCCGACCATGTTGCCGAGCGAGGTCAGCGGCGGCTGCACGCCGAGCCCGAGGAAGGACAGGCCGGATTCGAGCAGGATCACTTCCGGGAAGGTGAGCGTCATCGAGACGATCAGCGTCGAGGCGATGTTCGGCAGGATGTGCCGGCCGTAGATGCGCCAGGGCGAGGCGCCGAGATCGCGCACGGCGGTGGCGTAGCCGTGCTCGTTGGCGGCGATCGCCAGGCCTCGGGCGATGCGCGCGATGCGCTCCCAGCCGTGGAAGCCCATCAGCAGGGTGAACAGCACCAGCGAATTGCCGAAGAAGGCGAGCACGGCGAGCGCGATGATCATGAATGGCATCGAGGCCTGGGCGTCGATGATCATCAGCACGAGCTGCTCGACCCGGCCGCGGAAATAGGCGGCGAGGAAGCCGAGGCTGACGCCGAGCGTCGCCGAGATGAGCGTCGCCATGAAGGCGAGCGACAGCGACAGCCGGATCGAGACGATGAGGCGTGAGAGCACGTCGCGGCCGAGCTCGTCCGAGCCGAGCAGGTGCCGCCAGGAGCCGCCGGTCATGAAGACCGGCGGATTGAGCCGGCCGCGCAGGTCCAGCGCCTTGAAGTCGTAGGGCTGGATCAGGTCGGCGGCGAGCGCGACGGCCAGCATCAGGACGAGCCAGAACAGCGCGAGCATGACGACGGGCGGGAAGCGCTCGAGGACATGGGCGAGCCGGCCCTTGGGCGTCACCACCGCGCCGTCCATCGGCGGCTCGGCGAGGGTGGCGGCGCTGTCGGAGGTGCGCGCGTCCATCAGTGGCCTCCCTGGCGCGCGGTGCCGGTGCGCAGCCGCGGGTCGACCCAGCCATAGGCGATGTCGACGATGAGATTGGCCGAGACCATGGTGACGCCGACCAGCAGCAGGATGCACTGGACGACGGCGAGGTCGCGGTTGGCGACCGAGGTGATCAGGAGCCGCCCGACGCCGGGCCAGGAGAAGACGCTCTCGACCACCACCGCGCCGGCCACCAGCGAGCCGACCAGGAAGCCGACGATGGTGATGGTCGGGATGGCGGCGTTCGGCAGAGCGTGGTGATTGATCACGTCGCGCCAGGTGACGCCCTTGGCGCTGGCGGTGCGGATATAGGGCTGGCCCAGCACTTCCAGCATGGCCGAGCGGGTGAAGCGGGCGATCACCGCGGCGCCGACCAGGCTCAGCGTCGCGACCGGCAGGATGGCGTGGCGCCAGGTTTCCGAGCCGCCCGAGGGCAGCCAGCCGAGCTTGACCGCGAAGATCAGCGCCAGCATCAGGCCGAGCACGAAGCTCGGCACGGTGAAGCCGATCACCGACAGCGTCATGATGGTGCGGTCGATCCAGCTGTTGCGGTGGAGCGCGGCGTGGATGCCGGCGGGAATGCCGATCGCGAGCTTCAGGAGGAAGGCGGGAATGGTCAGCGCCAGCGTCAGCGGCACGCGTTCGGCGACGATCTCCACCGCCTGTCGGCCGTCGCGCATGGAGCGGCCGAGATTGCCTTCGAAGATGGCCCGGAAATATTCGAGATATTGCACCCAGAGCGGCTGGTCGAGGCCCCAGGACTTGCGGAAGGCTTCGAGCGCCTCCGGAGGCGCGTCGGGTGTCAGGATGGTCAGCGCCGGATCGCCCGACAGCCGGAGGATGACGAAGGCGGCGGTGACGACGAAGACGAGCGTCAGCGCGGCGCGCAGGAGGCGGGTCAGGAGAAAGCGCGTCATGTCAGGCTGCCGCCTTCAGGTCGTCGTGCACGGCATGGCAGGCGACCAGCCGGCCGTCGTCGCCTGGCTTGAGGATGGGCGTCACCTCGCGGCAGGCGCCGGTCGCCAGCGGGCAGCGCGGGTGGAAGGCGCAGCCGCGCGGCACGTCGACCGGGCTCGGCGGGTCGCCGGCGAGGATGATCCGTTCGCGCTGCCGGCGGCGATGGACGCTCGGCACGGCGGCGACGAGCGCGCGCGTATAGGGATGGGCCGGCCGGTGGAACAGCGCATCGGGGGCGCCGCGCTCGACGATCCGGCCGAGATACATCACGGCCACCTCGTGACTGACCTGCCGCACCACCTTCAGGTCGTGCGAGATGAACAGGTAGCCGACGCCGAGCCGCTCCTGCAGGTCCTGGAACAGGTTGACCACCTGGGCGGCGATCGACACGTCGAGCGCGGAGACCGGCTCGTCGCAGACGATCAGCTTCGGCTCCAGGGCCAGGGCCCTGGCGATCACCGCGCGTTGGCGCTGGCCACCCGAGATCTCGTGCGGATAGCGCGTCGCCATGTCCGGCCGGAGGCCGACGGCGGCCATCAGCGCGCCGACCCTGTCCTGCCGTTCCGCCCTGGTCGCGGCGAGGCCGTGAATGATCATCGGCTCCGCGATCTGCTGGGCCAGCGTCAGGCGACGGTCGAGGGCGGCGAGCGGATCCTGGTAGATCATCTGCATCTTGGCCCGCTGCGCGCGCCAGCCTGCATCGTGCCTTGCGGTGACCGGTTCGCCGGCAAAGGAGATCCGGCCGCCGCTTGCCGGAATCATGCCGAGCACCAGCTTGGCGGTGGTCGACTTGCCGCAGCCGGATTCACCGACAATGCCCAGCGTGCGGCCGGCGTCGAGGCCGAACGACACGCCGTCGACGGCCTTCAGCGTCGCGCTGCGGCGCATCAGGCCGCCGCCGAGGCGGACCTCGAAGCTGCGCGAGAGATTTTCGACGTCGAGGAGCCGGGTCATGCCGGAATCAGCGTCCGTTCGCGCGCGGGCGCGGCAGGCGCCGGTTCCGCGATCTCGACCAGGCAGGCGGTGCGGTGGCCGGCCGCGCCGGCGAGCATCGGCACCGCGCCGCGGCAGGCGGCCTCGGCATGGGCGCAACGCGGTGCGAAGGCGCAGCCGCGCGGCAGCCGTCCGGGTGCCGGCACCGTCCCGGGAATCGCGGTGAGCCGGCGCAGCGGCCCGTCGAGATCGGGCAGGGCCGCGAGCAGGCCGCGCGTATAGGGATGGCGCGGCGCGTCGAACAGGGCCTCGACCGGCGCCTCCTCGACGATCCGGCCGGCATACATCACGACCACCCGGTCGCACAGGTCGGCGACGACGCCGAGATCGTGCGAGATCAGCACCAGGGCCATGCCGCTCTCGCGCCGGATCTCGTCGATGAGGTCGAGGATCTGCGCCTGGATCGTCGCATCGAGCGCCGTGGTCGGCTCGTCCGCGATCAAGAGATCGGGTTCGCCCGCCAGCGCCATGGCGATCATCACGCGCTGGTTCATGCCGCCGGAGAGCTCGTGTGGATAGGCGTCGAGCCGGGCGGCGGCCGCCGGGATGCGCACCCTGTCGAGCAGGCGCTTGGCCTCGATGCGCGCGGCGGCGCCGTGCAGGCCGCGGTGCAGCCCGAGGGACTCGGCGATCTGCGCTCCGATCCGGTGCACCGGATTGAGCGAGGAGGCCGGATCCTGGAAGATCATCGCGATGCGCTTGCCGCGGATCCGCGCCAGCGCTGCCTCGGGCAGGGCGAGCAGGTCCTCGCCGCCGATGACGGCGCGGCCGCCGAGCCGGGCGCGCGAGCCGATCAGGCGCAGGGCGGCGAGCCAGGTGATCGACTTGCCGCAGCCGGATTCGCCGACGAGCCCCACCGCTTCGCCGCGGCGGATGGCGAGGTCGACGCCGTGGAGCGCGCGGACATGGCCGGCGCCCTGGTCGAAATCGACCGTCAGGCCTTCCAGGGATACCAGGATCTCGGTCATGGGATCAGGCTCCGAGCGACAGGTTGCCCGGTCCAAAATCCATGCTTTCGACCGGATAGGGCGTCCAGTTCACCGACCGCTTCTTGCCGTAGAACATGACGAGGTCGTGCAGGGTGCAGCCAGGCGGGTCCTCGACCTCGTAGATGTCGAGGAGGCGATTGTAGGCGCGGCGACGCTCGGCGACGTCGAGGCTCGTCTCCAGCACCGTGGCCGCTTCGTTGAAGGCCGTGCTCGTCCATTCGCGCGTCACCGTCTGGACCGAGCCGGCCGGGCCGTAGAGCCGCACCAGCGTGCCGACCGGATCCTGGAACAGGATCGAGTTGGACCAGTCGCGGATGCCGCGCGGCGACGAGGTGTCGTAGATCTGCTGCCAGTTCTCGCGTACCTGCAGGTCGACCGTGATGCCGGCTTCGCGCCACATCTCGACCAGCACCTGGGCCGTCTGGACCTGCTGGGTGTAGTAGCTCGCATGGGTGCGGTAGGGGATCGGCTCGCCCTTGTAGCCGGCCTCGGCGAGAAGCTTGCGGGCCAGCGCGGGATCGAAGGCCGAGCCAGGCCGCGTGGCGTCATGGAGCGCGCCGAAGGCCGGATGCATCTGGGTCGCGCGCGCGACGGTGCGGCCACCATAGAGGCCGTCGACGATCGCCTTGCGGTCGATGGCGAGCGACAGCGCGCGGCGCATGCGCGGATCGGCAAGCTGCGGATGCTGCTTGTCGAACACCAGGGCGCGCAGGTTGAGGATCGGGCCGCCGACGAGATGCCGGCCTGCCATGGTGTCGATATTCGCAGCCTGGTCGAGCGAGACCTCGGTGACGATGTCGGCCTCGCCGGCGGCGAGCGCATTCATGCGCGCGGCGAGTTCCGGCAGGGCGCGGAACTGGATCTCGTCGACCGGCGGCCGGCCGCCGTGATAGTCGCGATGGGCTTCCAGGATGCAGCGCTCGTCGATGCGGAAGTCCTTGACGCGGAACGGCCCGGTGCCGACGGGATTGCGCTCCCAGGCCTCGAAGCTGGGAGCCGCGAGGAAGGCCTTGCGCGAGACGATCTGGGCGCCCCAGCCGGCGAGCCGCTGCTCGATCAGCGGATCGGTGGTGCGGGTGGCGAAACGCACCGTGCGCCGGTCGACGGCCTCGACCCTGGCGACCGTTCCGACGAAGACGCTGGCGACCGCGCGGCCCGGCGCCTTGTCGCCGGTCATGCGCTCCGGTCCGAACGAGAAGACGACGTCCTCGGCGGTCATCACCTCGCCGTCATGGAAGCGCACGCCGTCCTTCAGCGTGAACTCGATGACGGTCGGCGAGATGCGCCGGTGGCTCTCGGCGAGCGCCGGCACCACCGCGAGGCCGTTCTTGTAGTCGATGCCGAGCAGGCTCTCGAAGATGTTGTAGCCGATGCGCCAGGCGACGTTGGAGAATTCGCGCAAGGGCTCCAGCGAGCGCGGCGTGACCTGGATGCCGACCACCAGGCGGCGCGCCCCCTGTGCCTCGGCAGGAAGGCCGGATGCGGCCAGCGTGCCGGCGGCGGCGAGGCCGATCGTGAAGTCGCGGCGGGTCGGTGAGCTCATGGTCGTGCGTCTCGGGCTGGCGTGGCCGAAGAGCCGGGCGCCATGATGCGCCCGGCCTGTGACAGATGTGCGAAGGGCTGAGACGGCAAACAGTGAGCCGGCTCATGAGATGATCAGCGGCGGATGCGGAAATTGCCGGCGCGGAAGTCCATCGACTGCAGGCCCGACCAGGTCCATTCGATGTCGCGGCGCTTGCCGTAGAGCAGCGTCGTCTGGTGCAGGACGGTATAGGCCGGGTCCTCGCGCTCGGCGATCTCGAGCATGCGGGCGAAGGCGGAGCGGCGGATCTCCGGATCGGTCGCCTCTTCGAGCACCTTGCAGAGCCGGTTGAATTCCTCGTTCGCATATTCGCCCGAGGCCTGCTGGAAGCCGCCGGGGCAGTGCTGGTTGACGAGCGATGAGACCGGATCGTTGAACGGCGCCGAGTTCGACCAGTCGCGCATCGCGCGGGTCGGCGTGCGCTCCATGATCTGCGCCCAGTTCTCCTTCATCTCGATCTGGACGTTGAGCCCCACCTGGCGCCACATCTCGACCAGGATCTGCGAGGTCGGCACCTGGTTGTTGTAGTAGTTGTTGAGCACCCGGAACGGGATCGGCTCGCCATTGTAGCCGGCTTCGCGCAGAAGGCGGCGCGCGAGCTCTGGATCGTAGGCCGGCGTGGTCCAGTTGGACAGGAACATCGGGCCGTAGAACTCCCACTGCAGGCCGGCGGGGATCTTCACCCGGCCGTCGAACAGGGTGTCGGCGATCAGCTTGCGGTCGATGGCATGGGTCAGCGCCCGGCGGATGCGCGCATCGGCGAGCCGCGGATGGTTCTTGTCGAACACCAGGAGGCGATGGTTGGTCACCGGTCCGCCGGTCACTTCGTAGCGGTTGTTGGCGGTGATCGTCGCCACCTGGTCCGGCGGGATGTCGGTGATGAAGTCGTACTGTCCGGACAGGAGCCCGTTCACCCGCGCCGCAAGCTCGGGCACGACGACGAAGCGCAGCGTCTTGATCGGCGGGCGGCCGCCCCAGTAGTCGTCATGGGCTTCCAGCACCAGCATGTTGTCGGCGCGGAACTCGACGACCCGATAGGGCCCGGTCCCGACCGGCTTGCGCACCCATGCCGTCCAGTCGGCGGCGGCGGCGAAGGCGGCGCGCGGCAGGATCTCGGCGCCGTTGCGGGCAAGCCGGCCTTCCAGCGTCACGTCGGGGATCCTGTTGATGAAGCGGACGGTGTAGCGGTCGACCGCCTCGACCCGTTCGAGATTGGGGAAGAGGCGGGCGAAATAGCCGGTCACCGCGGGCGGCGGCAGCTTGCCCTGGGTCGCGTTGGCATCGCTGCCCGTGGTGGCGCTCGGCCGCTGCACGCCGGCGCCGGTACGATCGGGCGAATAGGTGAAGACGACGTCGTCGGAGGTCATCTCCGAGCCGTCGTGGAACTTGACACCCTGGCGCAGGGTCACTTCCAGCGTGCGGTCGTCGATCCGCCGCCAGGCGGTGGCAAGACCCGGCTTCGGCTTGAGCTCGGGGGTCTGGCGCTCATTGTCGATCAACGGCTCGAAGATCGAATAGAACACCCGGGCGCCGACATTGGACTGTTCCTGCAGCACGTCGAGCGCGTTGGAATTGGAGATCTGCTGGACTGCGACCGTGATGGTCGGGCGGGTGTCCTGCTGCTGCGCGAAGGCGGCGAGCGGCGCGGCCACGAGGGCAAGCGCCGTCGCGCCGGCACGCAGGGCGTCGGCGAGAAAGCTCATCGGGAAGGCTCCAAAGGCGATTCCGGCACGCATTGCGCACCGGATCAGGAATGGCGGGCATCAAACCGCCGCTGCGTGTCAGGCCCGTCTCGGATCGACGACAGCGCCGTGACAATCCCCAGCGGCGGCTCGCCCGCCGCGGACTATTCGGCGGCCTGTCTCATGCGGCTGCCGAACAGGGTGCTGAAGGCGGGCAGCGGTGTCATCCAGCGTCGGGCGAGGTCGGCGCGCTCGGCCGACCATTCGAAGGGATCGCGGCCGTGCACCCGCCACAGCACGCGGTCGGACAGTTCGAGCAGGGCGAAGGCGCCGGCCGGCTCGCCATGGGTCGTGAAGGTTTCGGTCAGCGACTGCAGCGTGATGTGGGCGATGCCGTCGACCATGGTCAGCGTGTTCCAGTGGACATGGCCGGAGAACCAGATGACCGGCACGCGCGCCTGGCGCAGCACGGCGCGGATCCGGTCGGCGGACGGATAGGTCGCATAGAGCGGATTGTTCTCGAACCAATAGTTACCGACCTGCGCATGGCCGGATACCGGAACATGGCTGACGATGACCAGCGGCCGGTCGGCGGCGCGCACGATGCGCGCGAGCCAGATCAGGTCGGCTTCCACCAGCGCGAAGCCGTCCGGCCGGTGCAGCCTCGCATCGGCCCGCCACAGCACCAGCCGCCAGTCGCCGAGATCGACGGTCTCGTGATGGGCGGTGCGGCCGAGAATCCGGTCGTTGTCCGCGACGTCGAGGTGGTCGCGATCGTGGTTGCCGTCGATGTGGAAGCGCGGACAGGCGATCGGCGCGAAGGCCTCGGCGATCTCCTGTTCGAGGACGAGATCGCTGTCGCGCGCCTCGTCCGAGATGCGGTCGCCGAGATCGAGCACCGCATCGGGTCTCGTTTCGGCGACGAAGCGGCGGAACTCCTCCATCAGGCCGAGCGCGGCGGGCCCCGCCTTGGTGAAGGAGGGCTTGCCGTGGTGGATGTCGGTGACGAGGCAGAGGCGGATGGGACGGGACATGGCACAGCCGGGTTGGGGATAGGAGGGCACGATCCAGTCGGCGGACCGATCAGCCGGTGCGGCGCGGCAGGAGGCCCTGCACGGCATTCGCCATGGAGGTCAGCGCGGCTTCCGGTTCACGCGACTTGTTCACCACCGTCTGCAGGTGGTCGTTGATCACGTCGGTGATGCGCAGGGCGTTCTGGCCGGGGAAGGCGTACCAGCCGGTGATCACGTCCTGCTGGCGGATGGCGACGAGATGGTTCGGATTGTCGCGGTAGAACTTGCCGAGGAGGTCCTCGCGCTCGGCCGGAACGGTGGTCGCCGGCATGTAGCCGGTTGAATTGACCATGGCGGTCGCGCCGATCGGTCCGGTGGCGAACTTGATGAACTTCCAGGCCGCCTCCTGGCGCGCGCGGTCCTTGGCGAACATCATCGCGACATTGCCGCCGGCAGGCAGGCGGGGGGTGGCGGCGGACAGCGGGAAGCGGCCGCAGACGAGCTTGAACCGGCCGCCGATCTCGCGGTTGTAGCGGGCAAGCTGCGCCGTCGACTGCATCGAGATGCCGAGGCGCCCCGAGAAGAAGTCCTGGAAGGCGGTGGCGGCCTGAATGTCCGGCATGCGGCCGCGATCGACCATGTCGCGCAGCACGCCGATCGCCTGCCGGCCCGGCGCCTCGGTGAAGGCGACCTTCGATTCGTCGGCGCTGAGCATGGTGCCGCCGTGGGAGAGCACCAGCGCCTGCCACGACCAGTTGCCGGTGATCGTCCAGTCGAAGAACAGGCCGGTGCGGTTCTGCGCGGGGGCCGCGATGGCGCCGGCCAGCGCGATCAGTTCCGGCCAGGAGCTCGGCAGCTTGTCGGGATCGCCGCCGGCGGCCTTCACCAGCTCGGTATTGTAATAGAGGATCGGCGTCGACAGGGCGAAGCCGATGCCGGTCTGCTTGGCACCCACCTGGCCGAGCGAGAGCAGGGTCGGCGAGAAGCCGAGCGAGGCCGTCTCGGGATCGGCCGCCATGAACGGCTTCAGGTCGACGGGAACGCCGCGTTCCTCCAGCGTGCGCTGCCGGTTCAGCCCGTGGAAGGCGATGTCGGGCAGGTTGTTGGTCACGACGTCGCGCAGATTGCGCTGCAGGATCGCCTCGTAGTCGGTCTCCGGTGCGCGCAGGGTGATCTTGATTGCCGGATGGGCCGCCTGGAAGTCGCGGACGAGGCGCTCCATCAGGTCCTTGAACAGGACCGGCGTCGAATACTGGCAGGTCAGCTCGACCGTCTGGCTCTGCGCCCGGAGATAGCCGGGCAGGGCGAGCGTGCCGGCAAGCGCGGCCGTGGATGTGACGAGGCGGCGGCGGGTGAAGGCCATGGGAGGGGTATCCTGTCGGGGAAAACGGGGTGAGGCACTCACTTGACGGCGGTCATGGTGACGCCGTCGATGAACCAGCGCTGGGCGGCGAGGAAGGCGATGACGAGCGGCGCGGTGATGGCGGTCGCCGCCGCCATCAGGGGGCCGTAGTTCGTGCCGGCCTCGGCATTGTTGAAGAACACGACGCCAAGCGGCGGCGTGGCCAGGTGCTCGGACTGGATGACGATCAGTGGCCAGAAGAACTCGTTCCAGTTCCACACCAGCGAGAGCACGCCGAACGAGATCACCGCCGGCACCGCGGTCGGCATCATGATGCGCCAGACGATGGCGAACTCGCCGAGGCCGTCGAGGCGCGCGGCATTGATCAGGTCGTCGGGCACGGTCAGGAAGAACTGCCGCATCAGGAAGATGCCGAAGACCGAGATGGTCGAGGGCAGGATGATCGCGGCATAGGTGTCGATCAGCCCGAACTTCCAGAACAGGATGTAGAGCGGGATCGCGGTCACCTGGTGCGGAATGAGCAGGCCGAGCAGCACCATCAGGAACACGGTCTCGCGGCCCTGCCAGCGCAGCTTGGCGAGCGCATAGGCGGCCGGCAGCGCGACGATCAGCTGGAAGAAGAAGATCGCGCCGGTGACGATGAAGCCGTTCAGGATGAAGCGGGCGAGCGGCTGGCGGCTGAAGGCAGCCGAATAGTTTTCGACCGCGTGCCAGACCTTCGGCAGCAGCGTGAAGTCGGGCGAGAAGATCTCGCCGGGCGGCTTCAGGCTGACCGAGACCATCAGCACGAAGGGGGCCAGCATCAGCACGGCGCCGAGTCCGAGCACGACGTGCCTGGCCAGCGCGAAGGCGATGCTGTCGGCGGGCTGGGTCTTGGTGCGCATCGGAAGCCCCGTCAGACGTAGTGGGTGTTGCGCTCCTGCAGCTTCACCTGGACGACCGTGATCGCCAGGACGAAGCCGAGGAACACGACGGTGAGCGCCGCCGCATAGGCCGAGCGCAGGAAGGAGAAGCCTTCCTGGTAGATTTGGAACAGGAGCACGCTGGTCGCCTTGTTCGGGCCGCCGTCGGTGAGCACCGAGACGGTGTCGAACACCTGGAAGGCGCGGATCGCGGTGATTGTGACGACGAAGACGCTGGCGGGCCCGAGCATCGGCCAGGTCACGCGCCGGAAGCGCTCGAAGGCGCTGTCGGCGCCGTCGACGGCGGCCGCCTCGTAGAGTTCTCGGGGCACGGCCTTCAGGCCGGCGACGAACAGCACCATGGCAAGGCCCACCGCCTGCCAGATGCCGATGACGCCCAGGGCGAAGATCGCGGTGTCCGGGTTCTTCAGCCAGTCGGTCGTCGGCACGCCGAGGAAGCCGAGCACGCGGTTGACCGCGCCGAGGCTCGGATGGAAGGCGAACTGGAACACCAGCGCCATGGCGAGCAGGGTAGAGGTGACCGGCAGGAAGAAGGCGGCGCGGTAGAAACCGCGCAGCGAGGTGCCGGCCTCGATCAGCAATGCCGCGCCGAGGCCGATGAACACCGACAGGGGCACCACGAAGGCGACATAGACGAGGGTGTTCTTCAGCGTCTTCCAGAACACCGGATCGGCCGCCATCTCCTGGTAGTTGCCGAGGCCGTTCCAGCCGATCGCCGGCATGCCGAAGGTCCAGTCGGTGAACGACAGGGCGAGCGCGGCGGCGGCCGGTCCCAGCAGCATGATCCACATGAGGCCGATGGCCGGGCCCGCGAGGACCCAGGCGGCGAGGCGTTCGGCGCGGGCGCCGGCGCGCGGCTTGGAGCGCGGTCGGCCGGCTTCGGCTGTGAGGGCCGGCAGGGCGAGGCTTGCCTCAGACATGGCTGAGCTCGGCGGGCAGGGCACGCGCGGCCGGCGGCGCGGCCCGGCTGGACTTGAGGCGCTTGCCGTCGGCCCCGAACAGCAGCACGCGCGAGGCATGGACACGGAAGGTGGCCGGGGCGCCGATCGCGAGACCGGCGCCGGTGAGCGGCTCGACGCGCGCGATGACGGGCTTTGCCACATGCGGCACCGCGAGGTGCACCATGGTTTCGGCGCCGAGATATTCGAGATGGCGGATGGTGCCGGCCACCGCGCCGAGATCGGCGCGCGGTTCCGGCATCAGGACGAAGGCTTCCGGGCGCACGGCAACGGTCACCGGGGTGCCGGCGGGCGCCGCGAAGCCGACGGGCCAGGCCCGGCCGGCCACGTCCAGCGTGCCGTCGCCGCGCGCGGCCGCGGCGAAGACGTTGATCTCCGGCGTGCCGATGAAGGTAGCGACCCTGAGATCGGCGGGATCGTCGTAGATCGCCTGGGGCGGTGCGACCTGCAGCAGCTCGCCGCCCATCATCACGGCGACCCGGCTCGACATGGTCATCGCTTCGGCCTGGTCGTGGGTGACATAGACGAAGGTGCTGCCGAGAGCACGGTGCAGCTCGGCAATCTCGGCGCGCGCCTGGACGCGCATCTTGGCGTCGAGATTGGACAGCGGCTCGTCCATCAGGAAGGCCTTGGGCCGGCGCACCATGGCGCGGGCGAGCGCGACGCGCTGGCGCTGGCCGCCGGAAAGCTGCGCCGGCCGCCGGTCCATGAGATGGCTGATGGCAAGGCTTTCGGCGACCTGCCGCACGTCGGCAGCGATCGCGGCGCGCCGGGCGCCGGTGCCGGACACGAGGCGGCCGACGAGCGGCAGGCGCTCGACCGCCGACAGGCGCCGCATGGTCAGCGGCAGGGCGATGTTCTCCGCCACCGTCATATAGGGGTAGAGCGCATAGGACTGGAACACCATGGCGATGTCGCGCGCCTTGGGCGGCAGGTCGTCGACCATGACGCCGCCGATGTGGACGTCGCCCGCATCCTGCGTCTCCAGGCCCGCCAGGATGCGCAGCAGCGTGGTCTTGCCGCAGCCCGAGGGGCCGACCAGCGACAGGAATTCGCCGCTGGCGATCTCGAGCGATACGTCGCGCAGGACCTGGGCGTCCTTGAAGCGCTTCGTGATGCCCTGGATGGAAATGCCGGCCATGCGAGCCCGTCCGTTCTTGCCGCGAGGCTTGATGCCTCACTTGTCTGCAATAGCCAGACAAGTTAACGGGCGTGTGACGGAACCGGCCGTTCGTGGGCGGCCGTGGAGGGCGGGTCAGAGCGTGTCGACGCGCACCACCATGCTGCCGTTCGGAATGACGGCATTGCCGTAGAGGATCGGCCGGTCCCCGGCGTCGCGGTCGACATACATCATGACGAGGACCGGAGCGTCGAGCGGGATCGACAGGGCCTCCGCTTCGCGCGGCCGCGGCATGCGGCAGTCGATCCAGGTCGAGGCGCGGTAGAACCGCTCGACGCCGAATGCGGCGAGCGCCTCGGTATAGCTGCCGGTGCGCGCGACCGCCTGGTCGATGCCGGCGAAGCGGGCGCGGTCGAAGACGTGGTAGCTGTAGATCAGGAGGGCCGGCGTCGAGCCGCGCACCGTCTCGACCAGCAGGACCGGCGCGCCGAGCCCGATGGCGAGCATGTCGGCGACCGCCGCGGAAGCGGGGCGCTCCGAGACGCCGACGAGCCGGCCCGACGGCGTCGCGTTCATCTCGCGCTCGATCTCGCTCCAGCGCGACTCCCGGCTGATGCGGTATTCCGGCGGCCTGTCCTCGACGAACACGCCGCGGCCGCGCCGGGCGCGCGCGAGCCCGGCAATGGCGAGGTTGGCGAGCGCGGTGCGCACCGTGTGGCGGTTGACGCCGAACCGCTCGGCCAGCTCGCTCTCGGACGGCAATTGGTCGCCCGGCCCGATCAGGCCCGATCTGATCTCGGCCTCGAGCTCGCTTTGAATCAGTCGCCAGACCGGGAACCGGTTGTTCGCCATCGCATCTGCGCCCATCTGTGTCGGGCCGCTCATAGCATGGCGTCCGCCGTTCATGATGACGAAGCCGGCGGTCTGCCGAAAATCCAGGCGGGACGGCGCCTCGCGCGTCGTTGCGGCGGCCTGTGCCGCCAAAGCCGGCAGGGCGGGCAAGCGTTTTTTCCATCCGCCAAATACCGGATCACACTTTGCGATGGGCGCGCTAACCTCGCCCCCCGGCGGAAGTGGCCCGGGCCTTGCTTGCTGCGTTGCAGCATGGCGGGTGGGCGCACTTCCTCCGCGGCCGTCCGGATGGCGCGGCCGGGAGCCGTGATCAGAGGACCGTGCCGGCAGAGATCAAGCTGCGCCAAGCAGCACACTTGCCAGAGGCAGGAAGAGGGGCATTTCGATGAAGGAACGGGAACTGCGTGGCCTGATCGACCAGGTCAAGGATGGGGCCTTGTCGCGGCGCGGTTTCGTCCAGCGCATGGTGTCGCTGGGCCTGACCGCGCCGATGGCGACCATGATGCTGGCCCACCACGGCGTCGCCATGGCCCAGACGGCGAGCAGCGCCTATGCGCCGACCAAGGCAGGCGGCGGCGGGCCGCTCCGGCTCCTGTTCTGGCAGGCGCCGACCCTGCTCAACCCGCATTTCGCCGTCGGCACCAAGGACCAGGAAGGCTCGCGCCTGTTCTACGAGCCGCTGGCCGGCTGGGACCCGGAAGGCAACATGGTGGCGATCCTCGCCGCCGAGGTGCCGAGCCGCGAGAATGGCGGGCTCGCCGCCGACGGCATGTCGGTCACCTGGAAGCTGAAGCAGGGCGTCAAATGGCATGACGGCAAGCCGTTCACCGCCGACGACGTCGTCTTCACCTGGAAATATGCCTCGACACCGGAGACCGCGGCGGTCACCTCGGGCAGCTATGTCGACATCGTCACCGAGAAGGTCGACGACCACACGGTGGTGGTGAAGTTCAAGAAGCCGACGCCGTTCTGGGGCGATGCCTTCGTCGCCGCTCTCGGCATGATCATTCCGAAGCACCTGTTCGAGGACTATATCGGGTCGAAGTCGCGCGATGCGCCGACCAACCTGAAGCCGGTCGGCACCGGCCCCTATCGCTTCGTCGAGTTCAAGCCGGGCGACATCGTCCGCGGCGAGCGCAATCCCGACTACCACATGCCGAACCGGCCCTATTTCGACACGGTCGAGCTGAAGGGCGGCGGCGATGCCGTCTCGGCGGCGCGCGCGGTGCTGCAGACCGGCGAGTTCGACTATGCCTGGAACACCCAGGTCGAGGACGAAGTCCTGCTGCGCATGGAGAACGGCGGCAAGGGCAAGACCACC
Source organism: Phreatobacter sp. AB_2022a (assembly GCF_026847585.1). Classification (NCBI taxonomy): domain Bacteria; kingdom Pseudomonadati; phylum Pseudomonadota; class Alphaproteobacteria; order Hyphomicrobiales; family Phreatobacteraceae; genus Phreatobacter; species Phreatobacter sp. AB_2022a. The sequence continues at coordinate 259,303 of NZ_JAPSET010000002.1, read as the reverse complement.
ATCACCGAGGGTGGCGACATCGAGTTCATCCAGCTGCAGACCTGCGATCCCTGGACCGAGGTCGACGGCGAGCGGGCGAGCCTGAAGGTGCCGCACCCGATCTTCACCGACAAGGCGGTGCGCCAGGCGATCGGCATGCTGATCGACCGCACCTCGATCCAGAAGTTCATCTATGGCCGGACCGGCATCGCCACGCCGAACTTCCTGACCAATCCGAAGCAGTTCCGCTCGGCCAAGACGACCTGGGACTTCAACATCGAGAAGGCCGCCGCCCTGCTGGAAGGCGCCGGCTGGCGGAAGGGCTCGGACGGCATCCGCGCCAAGGACGGCAAGCGGCTGAAATTCGTCTTCCAGACCTCGATCAACGCGCCGCGCCAGAAGACCCAGGCGATCATCAAGCAGGCCTGCCAGCGTGCCGGCATCGATCTCGAGCTGAAATCCGTTGTCGGCTCGGTGTTCTTCTCCTCCGACGTCGCCAACCCCGACACCTACACCAAGTTCTATTGCGACATTCAGATGTTCACCACGACCATGACGCAGCCGGATGCCGGCCGCTTCATGAACCAGTACTGCTCGTGGGAGGCGGCGACCAAGGAGAACAAGTGGCAGGGCCGCAACATCGTGCGCTGGCGCAACGCGGACTATGACAAGCTCTACCGACAGGGCGAGGCCGAGCTCGACCCGGTCAAGCGGGCCGCCCTGTTCATCGCGATGAACGATCTCGTCATTGCCGACGGCCATGTCATGGGCGTCGTCAACCGGCCGAAAGCCGCAGCCGTCATCAACAAGCTCAAGACCAATGTGAGCGGCTGGGACAATTCGCTCTGGCTGATCGGGGAATGGTTCCGCGAGGCATGACCATGGCGTGCCTCCGCGCGGAGCGTTCCGACTGGCGAGGCGGCTGATGGGCAATTACCTCCTCCGGCGCCTCCTCATTGCGATACCGAGCCTGCTCGGTATCAGCCTCGTGCTCTTCACCGTCCTGGCGCTCGCGCCGGGCGACCCTTTCGGTGAACTCGCGACCAATCCCAACGTGCCTCCCGAAGTCCGGGAGGCGCTGCGCGTCAAGTTCGGCCTCGACGACCCGATCATGGTGCGCTACCTGCGCTGGCTGCTCGCCATGGCGCAGGGCGACTGGGGCTTTTCCTTCGCCAGCCGCATCAATGTCGACACGCTGATCCTGCAGCGCCTGCCGACGACGCTCTTCGTGGTCGGCACGTCGCAGATCCTCGCCCTGATGATCGCCCTGCCGATCGGCGTGATCGCGGCGACGCGGCCCTATTCGATCTTCGACCAGATCGCCAACACCTTCGCCTTCATCGGCTTCTCGCTGCCGACCTTCTTCACCGGACTGCTGTTCATCCTGGTGTTCAGCGTGAGGCTCGACTGGCTGCCCTTCGTCTATCGCTCGGACATCGCGGCGACCGGCTGGCAATGGTACTGGGAACATATCCGCCAGGCGATCATGCCGATCGCCGTGCTGGGCCTGTTCCAGGCGGCCTCCTATACCCGCTACATCCGCTCCGCCGTGCTCGACGTCATCCGGCTCGACTACGTCACGACGGCGCGCGCCAAGGGGCTCGACGAGCGCATCGTCGTCGTCAAGCACGTGGTGCGCAACGCCATGATCCCGGTGGTGACGCTGGTGGCGCTGCAGATGCCCGCCATCTTCGGCGGCGCCATCGTCACCGAGCAGATCTTCCGCGTGCCCGGCATCGGCTCGCTGCTGATCGATGCGATCCTCGCCAACGACACGCCAGTCATCATGGCAGTGACCTTCGTCTTCTCCTGTCTCGTGGTCTTCTTCAACCTGGTGGCCGATATCCTCTATGGCTGGCTCGACCCACGCATCTCCTTCCGCTGACGTCGGCATCGGCGCCGTCTCGGCGCCCCGCCACGTCTCGCCGGCGCTCGACGCCTGGCGCCGCTTCCGGCGCCACAAGCTGGCCGTCGTCAGCGCCGTCATCCTGTTCGTGATGATCCTGGCGATCGCCGTCGGTCCGTGGATCTGGACGGTCCCGATCAACGAGATCGATTTCACCGCGCGCCTCGCCGGGCCCTCGGCCGAGCATCCCTTCGGCACCGACGATCTCGGCCAGGACCTGCTCGCCCGCATGCTCTATGGCGGCCGCATCTCGCTCGCCGTCGGGCTCGCCGCCATGATGGTGGCGATCGTCGTCGGCACCATCATCGGCGCGATCGCCGGCATTTCGCGCGGCAGCGTCGACGCCGCCCTGATGTGGGTCACCGACCTGTTCCTGTCGCTGCCGCAATTGCCGCTGCTGCTCCTCGTCATCTACCTCTTCCGCGATGCGCTGAAGGACGCGTTCGGCGTCGAGGGCGGCATCTTCATCCTGATCGTCGTGGTCATCGGCGGCCTGCGCTGGATGCCGGTGGCCCGGCTGGTGCGCGCCCAGTTCCTGTCGCTGCGCGAGAAGGAGTTCGTGGAGGCGGCGCGCGCCCTCGGCGCCTCGAAATGGCGCCAGGTGGTCAGGCACATCCTGCCCAATGCGCTCGGGCCGGTGATCGTGGCCGGCACGATCGACGTCGCGGCGGCGATCATCGCCGAATCGACGCTGTCCTTCCTGGGGCTCGGCTTTCCGCCCGACATTCCCACCTGGGGCCGCATCCTGTTCGACGCCAAGGACTATCTCGATCACGCGCCACACTGGGCGCTGTTCCCGGGCGCCGCGATCTTCCTCACCGTGCTGGCGATCAATTTCATCGGCGACGGTCTGCGCGACACGCTCGACCCCCGCAAGGTGATGTGATGGCGGACATGAATCCAGGCGCCGGCGCGGCCGCGCCGCTGCTCGACATCAGGGGCCTGAAGACCCACTTCGCCACCGAGGACGGCATGGTGCGGGCGGTGGATGGCGTCGACATCGCCATCCGGCGCGGCGAGACCGTCGGCATTGTCGGCGAATCCGGCTGCGGCAAGACGGTCACCGCCATGTCGGTGCTCAAGCTCATCGCCATGCCGCCGGGACGCATCGTCGAGGGCGAGATCCTCTGGCAGGGGCGCAACCTCGTGCCGCTCTCCTCGGCCGAGATGAACCGGGTGCGGTCGAAGGAGATCGCCATCGTCTTCCAGGAGCCGATGACCTCGCTCAACCCGGTCTACACGGTCGGCGAGCAGATCGCCGAGGTGCTGCGGCTGCACGAGAAGCTGAACCGCCGCGAGGCGATCGACCGCAGCATCGAAATGTTGCGCCTCGTCCAGATCCCCAATCCGGAAAAGCGCGTCCACAACTATCCGCACCAGTTCTCCGGCGGCATGCGCCAGCGCGTGATGATCGCCATGGCCCTGTCGTGCCGGCCGCAGCTCCTGATCGCCGACGAGCCGACGACCGCGCTCGACGTCACCATCCAGGCGCAGATCCTCGAACTGCTCGCCGACATGAAGGAGCGGTTCGGCATGGCGATCATGCTGATCACCCATGCCATGGGCGTGGTCGCCGAGACCTGCGAGCGCGTGGTGGTGATGTATGCCGGGCGGGTGGTCGAGGAAGCCTCCGTCGACGACCTCTTCGGCAATCCGCGTCATCCCTATACGCAGGGCCTGATCCGGTCGATCCCGCGCATCGACACGGCGGCGGTCAACAAGCCGCGGCTCGAGGCGATCGGCGGAACGGTGCCGAACCTCCTGCGGCCGCCGCCGGGCTGCCGCTTCGCCGCCCGCTGCCGGTTCGCGGTGGACAGATGCAGCGAGGCCATGCCCGAACTGCGCGAGATCGAGCCGGGCCACAAGGTGGCGTGCATCCGCGCCGAAGACATTGCCTGAGATCGGATAGCTTGAGATGACCGAGCCTCTCCTCAAGGTGAACAACCTCGTCAAGAACTACGCGATCACCGGCGGTCTGCTGGCCCGTGAGGTCGGCCGCGTCCACGCCGTCGACGGCGTCAGCTTCGAGATCAAGGCCGGCGAGACGCTGGGTCTCGTCGGCGAATCCGGCTGTGGCAAGTCGACCACCGGGCGCTGCATCCTCAGGCTGATCGAGCCGACGGCCGGCGAGGTTTGGTTCGAGGGCAAGAACGTCACGGCGCTCGGCCATGACGCGCTGACCGCGCTCCGGCGCGACATGCAGATCATCTTCCAGGACCCCTATGCCTCGCTCAATCCGCGCATGACGGTGGGCGCGATCATCGCCGAGGCGCTGATCATCCACGGCCTTGCCAAGTCGAAGGCCGATCTCGACGGCCGCGTGGTCGAGCTCCTGGAGACGGTCGGGCTGCGCGCCGAGCATATGAGCCGCTATCCGCATGAATTCTCCGGCGGCCAGCGCCAGCGCATCGGCATTGCCCGGGCCCTCGCCGTCGAGCCCAAGCTCATCGTCTGCGACGAGCCGGTCTCCGCCCTCGACGTGTCGGTGCAGGCGCAGGTCATCAACCTCCTGGAGGATCTCCAGGAGAAGTTCAGCCTGACCTATCTGTTCATCGCCCACGACCTCAGCGTCGTCGAGCATATCTCCACCCGCGTGGCGGTGATGTATCTCGGCCGGGTGGTGGAGATCGCCCGCGCCCGCGATCTCTATACGACGCCGCTGCATCCCTACACGGAAGCGCTGCTTTCGGCCGTGCCGATCCCCGACCCGAAGGTCAAGCGCAAGCGCATCATGCTGCAGGGCGACGTCCCGAACCCGATCAACCCGCCCAGCGGCTGCCATTTCCACACCCGCTGCCCGATCCGCGAACTGCCGCGCTGCAGCGCATCCGCGCCGCCCTTGCGCGAGACGGCCGACGGTCACTGGGTCGCCTGCCACCTGCGCGGCTGACGCCGCCCGCGGCGGGCGCATGGCACTGCCGCGCGGCCGGCCCTGGCCGATGCCGTCATGCCGTGGCCATTCTCGCCGCACGCCTTTTCAGACGAACCTCGGGACAGTCCCTCCATGCATGACGTGATCATTGTCGGCGGCGGCTCGGCGGGAGCCGTGCTCGCGGCGCGCCTTTCCGAGGATCCGGCCCGCCGCGTTCTCCTGCTCGAGGCCGGCCGTGACTGGCGGGCCGCGGAGGCACCCTGGGAGATCACCACGCCGAACCCGATCCCGATCATCCACCGGCGTGTGTTCCAGGAAAAATGGCAGTGGCCCGACCTGAACACGCGCCGCATCGTCGGCCAGGAGCAGCGCTTCTACTGGCGCGGCAAGGGGCTCGGCGGCTCGTCGATGATGAACGGCCAGATCGCCATCCGCGGCGTCGCCGAGGCCTTCGACGAATGGGCGGCGCTCGGCTGCGCCGGCTGGTCGGCGCGCGAGATCATGCCGTTCTTCGCGACCATCGAGGACGATCCCGTCCGCGGCGACGAGCCGGGCCATGGCCGCGGCGGACCGCTGCCGATCTATCGCGCGCCGCAGGAGACCTGGGGGCCGATCGACCGGGGCCTCAGGGATGCTGCGCTCTCCGTCGGCTACGACTGGTGCGACGACGTCAACGGCCCCGACGGCGAAGGCGTCGCCTGCTATCCGATCAACAGCCGCGATCTTCGCCGCGTCTCGACCAACGAGGCCTATATCGAGCCGGCGCGCGGTCGTCCCAATCTCGAGATTCGCGGCGATGCCCTGGTCGACCGGGTGCTGTTGTCGAACGGCCGGGCGACCGGCGTCAGGGTGCATCTGGCCGGGCAGGGCTGGACCGAGGTCGCCGCGCGCGAGGTGGTGCTCTGCGCCGGCGCCATCCACAGCCCGGCCATCCTGATGCGCTCCGGGCTGGGTCCGGCAGCCGAGCTCAAGGCGCTCGGCATCGCAGTCGAGCGCGACATGCCGGTCGGCCGGCACTTCTTCGACCATCCCCTGTTCCGTGCCACCGTCGAGCTCGACGAATGGCACCGGCCGACCGATCCCGACGCGCGCCACACCAATTGCTGCGTCACCTACAGTTCCGGCCTTGCCGGCGGCGGCAAGCGCGACATGATCCTGATCGCCTTCAACCATCGCGGCATCGAGGATCCGGCGCGCTCCGGGGCGATCGGCGCCGGCCTGTTCAACGCCTTTTCGCGCGGTACGGTGCAGCTCGCTTCAACGGATCCCGCGATCGATCCGGTCGTCGAGGAGAACATGCTCGACGACCCGCGCGACATGTTGCGCATGGTCGATGCGGTGAGGCGGCTGGCCATTCTTGTCGAGGAGCCGGAACTCGCCGGCATTGCCCGCTCGATCCGGCTCGGCGACACCGACCTGACCATGCCGCAGGCCGCGGCGCTGCCCGAGGCCGAGCTCGAAGCCGTGCTGCGCCGCGAGACCGGCGACATCCAGCACGCGGCCGGCTCGTGCCGCATGACGGCTGCGGGCGACGACAGCGGGGTCGTCGATCCCGACGGGCGGGTCAAGGGCATCGGCGCGCTGAGGGTTGCCGATGCCTCCATCATGCCCGCCGACTGCCGGGCCAACACGCACCTGACCACCGTCGTCATCGGCGAAGTCCTGGCCGCGCGTATGCGCGCGGCCTAAGGCCGACGCCCCGGCGCGTCGGCATTCCCGGCCGTTGATATGTCGGCCGGTCCCGGCCCGCTATTGCAGGTCCTCGAAGGCGGTCTCGCGCAGCTGCCAGATCACCACCGTGGAGACGACCGCCGCCGCCACCAGATAGTAGGTGTGGGCGATCGGCGAGCCGAGCGTGCTGATCAGCCAGACCGAGATGAACGGCGCGAAGCCGCCGAAGATCGCCACCGCCAGCGCATAGCCCGTGGTCATCCAGGTCGAGCGGTTGCGGGTCGGAAAGATCTCGGCGATGGCGGCCGGCCCGGCGCCGGAGAACATCGCGATCATGATGGCGAACAGCACCTGTACGGCGATCAGGCTGCCGAGCGAGACATTGGCCGACAGGAGATAGCTGAACACCGGATAGGGCACGACGATGAAGCACAGGCAGCAGGCGATCAGCAGCGGCTTGCGGCCGACCCGGTCGGACAGGCGCCCCATGACCGGGATCGCCACCATCAGCGCCAGCAGCCCGATCGTGTTCGCCCACAGGGCCTGCGAGGGCGTCAGGCTCATATAGCGCTGCGTCCAGGTCGGCATGTAGTTCAGCAGGACGTAGAAGCAGACGGTCCAGACGATGGTGAAGCCGAAGGCGCGGCCGGCGAGCAGCCAGGGGCTGACCGCGGCATCCGGGCTCGGCGGCGTCGGCGTGCCCTCGGAGACGGCGCGATAGGCCGGGGTCTCCTCGATGGTCCGGCGCATGTAGAGCCCGATCGGGCCGAGAATGCCGCCGATCAGAAACGGGATGCGCCAGCCCCAGCTCTCCATCTGCGGCGCGGTGAGCACGGTGTTCATCAGCGCTGCGACGCCCGAGCCGAGCAGCAGCCCGGCGACGACGCTGGTCTGCTGGAAGCTGCCGTAATAGCCGCGCTGGTCCTTCGGCGCCCATTCGACGATGAAGGCCGTGGAGCCGCCCCATTCGCCGCCGGCCGAGAAGCCCTGCAGCAGGCGGGCGACGACGAGCAGGAGCGGGGCGAGGAAGCCGATGCTCTCATAGGTCGGCAGAAGGCCGATCATCACCGTGCCGGCGGCCATCAGGAACATGGTGAGCAGAAGCGCGTTCTTGCGGCCGCTGACATCGCCCATGCGGCCGATGACGATGCCGCCGAGCGGCCTGGCCAGGAAGCCGAGCCCATAGGCGAGAAAGGTCGACAGGAGCGCCGTCACCTCGTCCTGGGCTGGAAAGAATTTGCGGGCGATGATCGCCGCCACATAGGCGTAGACGGCGAAATCGTACCATTCGAGCACGTTGCCGACGACCGCCGCGGTCACCGCCTTGCGGCTCTTGCCCTGTTCTCCGACTGCCATGATCTGTCCCCGTTCTGGTTCGGGGCGAACTCTGTCTTAAATCTTGTATTTTCAGCAGGAATTCTACGCCCCGGAGCGCAGAATGGCGCGCCCTGCCGGGCTCGGCAACGCGCGCCGGGCCCGGCAGGGCAGCAATGCAATCGGTTGATATCGGTTGCCGCGGCTCAGGCGCTCGCCGCGTCGAGCTTTGCCACAACTTCCGCGGGCAGAACGAGGCGGGCGGCTTTTAGGATTTCGGCGAGCTGGTTGAGGTTGGTCGCGCTGACGATCGGCGCGGTGACGCCGGGCCGGCCGATCAGCCAGGCAAGCGCAACCTGGGCGGGTGTCGCGCCGAGTTCTGTGGACACCGCGTCGAGCGCGGCCAGGATGCGGAAGCCGCGCTCGTCGAGATAGGCCTTTACGCGCGCGCCGCGCGGGCTCTGCGCGAGATCGGCCTCGGACCGGTACTTGCCGGTCAGGAACCCGGCGGCGAGGCCGAAATAGGAGATGACCCCGACGCTGCGTTCGATCGCGACCGTGGCGAGGTCGCCTTCGAACTCCCGGCGATTGTAGAGGTTATAGGCCGGCTGCACGCTGTCATAGCGCGGCAGGTCCTTGGCCTCGGCCAGATCGAGGGCCGAGCCGAGCCGGGCAGCACTGAAATTGGAGGCGCCGATGGCGCGGACCTTGCCGGCCTTGATGAGGCGCGAATAGGCTTCCAGCACCTCCTCTTGCGGCGTCTTCTCGTCGTCCTGATGCGACTGGTAGAGGTCGATGTAGTCGGTCTTCAGCCGCGTCAGCGATTCCTCCACCGCCGCCGCGATGGTGGTGGCCTTCAGGTCCGGATGGCGGGCCCACATGCCGACCTTGGTGGCGATCACGACGTCGTCGCGCCTGCCGCGCCGCTTCAGCCAGTTGCCGAGCACGGTTTCGGACTCGCCGCCGGAATGCCCCGGCGCCCAAGCGGAATAGACATCGGCCGTGTCGATCGCGTTGAAGCCCGCGGCGACGAAGGCATCGAGCAGGGCGAACGAGGTCGCCTCGTCCGCGGTCCAGCCGAAGACATTGCCGCCGAACATGATCGGCGCGATCGAGAGGCCTGAACGGCCGAGCGGACGGTGGTTCATGACGGGCTCCGGTGAACTGTCGGGGACAAGGTGGCAGTCGGCCGCCGCAGCGGGGGCGCACCCTGCGCGGCGGCCATGGTGGCACAGCACCGGGCCTGGTGGAAAACGCTGGCGCCCCGCCCGGCCGGGTAACAGCCATGCTTGCAGGCGAGCCCTGCCCGGGCACTGCCGGGCGCGGGCGCCGCTGCGCCCGTCAGCGCGAACATCTGAGCTGGAACATATTGCCTTCGGGATCATGGCCGTCGCAGACGGTCGCACCTTCGAACGTCCACTCGCGCTCCGCCGGATTGACGGCGCCGCCGCGTTCGGCCGCGCTGGTTCTGGCGGCGGCGATGTTCGCGACCGAGAAGACGAGCTTGATGGGCGTCCCCTCGCGGCGCACGGGCGGCGTCTCGATGGTGATCGAGCTTGCGATGCGTTGCGGAATTTTGACGATCGCGAGCTGGTGCGCGCCGGAGCCGAGAGCGGCGTGGCCGTCGTTGATGGCCTGGATCGGGAGGCCTGTCACGGCTGCGTAGAATTCGGCGAGGCGGGGCATGTCCTTTGCGTAGAGGACAGCCCCGATCAATCCGGCCTGGGCCATGGATTCAACCTTTGCGAGGCGACGACGGGAAGGTCACGAGCGTCGTGGATGCCGATCAGCATCTGCGGCAGGGCGCCCGACGCCGGCAAGGGCCGGAACGGGAACCCCGCGAGCGGCGCCGCTCACGCGGCGCGCTTCAGATCGACGCTGACAGGCGTGCCGCCCTTGATCGTCTGGTACACGACGCAATAGCGCTCGGTGAGCTTCAGGAGGCTTGCGAGCTTCTCCTCCGGCGCGTCGGTCTTCACCTCGAAGGTGACGCGGATCGCGCGGAAGCCGACCGGCGCTTCCTTGTCGACGCCCAGCGTGCCGCGGAAGTCGAGATCGCCCTCGGCGCTCACCACGGCATCGTCGAGGCCGATCTCGAGCGCAGTCGCGACCGCCTTCAGCGTGACGCCGGCGCAGGCGACGAGCGCCTCCAGCAGCATGTCGCCCGAGCAGAGCTCGAGACCTGAGCCGCCCGAGGCCGGATGCAGCCCGGCCGTGGCGAGGGCCCGGCCGGTCTCCACCTTGCAGGCGATCGCCTGGTCGTCGATCCGCCCGCGCGCCTTCAGCACGATCACGGCGGCGTCCGGATCGGTCTTGTAGCGATCCTTGATCGGCGCCTGCAGGGCGCGGAGGGCGGTGGCGTCCATGGGTCCTGTCTCCTCAGCCGGCGGCGGCTTCGCGGTGCCGGCCGGCCGCCTTCTCTAGCGCGCCCGAAAGCGAGCTGTCGAGCGCGGCCAGCACGGTCCGGCGCAGGGCGTTGAAGCCGTCGCTGGTGCGCTCGCGCGGGCGCGGCAGGGTGTTGGCGATCTCGGTGAACAACCGGCCGGGATTGGGCTGCATGACGATGATCCGATCGGCGAGCACGATCGCCTCGTCCACGTCATGGGTGACGATGAGCAGGGTCGTCTGGGTTTCGTCCGCGCTGTCCCAGAGTGCCGCGAGCTGGTCCTGCAGGGCCGCCTTGGTGAGCGCGTCGAGCGCTGAGAAGGGCTCGTCCAGGATCAGCACTTCGGGGTCGGGAGCAAGCCCGCGCGCGATCGCCACCCGCTGGGCCTGGCCGCCGGACAATTCGCGCGGCCAGGACTTGGCCTTGTCGGCGAGCCCGACAGCGGCGAGCCGTTCGGCGACGCGCGCGGCCCGCCAGGCGGAAGGATAGCCCTCCAGCATGAAGCCGGCATTGGCCTCGACCGTCAGCCAGGGCAGCAGGCGCGGCTCCTGGAACACGACACCCACTTTCGGATGCGGGCCGGAAATGGTCTCGCCGTCGATCCTGAGCCGGCCGTCGGACGGACTGTCCAGCCCGGCGATCAGACGCAACAGGGTCGACTTGCCGCAGCCGGAGCCGCCGACCAGTGCCACCGTCTCGCCGCGCTCGATGGTCAGCGACACGCCGCTCAAGGCGCGTGTGCCGTTCGGATAGGTCTTGCCGACATCGCTGAGGATCAGCATCAGCGCGCCCCCTCTGCGACGTCCTGCCAGACGAGGAAGGGGCGCGCCACAGCCTGGATCAGGCTGTCGGTGAGCTTGCCCAGCACCGCGAAGACCAGGATGGTGGCGAGGATCTGGTCGGCCTTGCCGAGCTGCTGGCCGTCGACCAGGAGATAGCCGAGGCCTTCGGACGCGCCCATGAACTCGGCCGCGACGACGAACATCCAGCCAAGCCCGAGGCCCGCCCGCAGGGCCAGCACATAGGCCGGCAGGATCGCTGGCAGGAGGATGCGCGTCGCCAGGCGCGGGCGCGACAGCCGGGCGATCAGGCCGACCTCGACGATCTTCCGGTCGATGCCGAGAATCGCGCCGGAAACACCGAGATAGACGGGGAAGAACACGCCGACCGCGATCAGCGTTACCTTGGACGCCTCGAAGATGCCGAGCCAGAGGATGAACAGGGGCACCCAGGCGATCGAGGGAATCGAGCGCAAGCCCTGCAATGTCGGGTCGATCATGCGGCGCGCCAGCGACGAGGCGCCGGCCAGCGCGCCGAGCGCGGTACCTGCGGCAACGCCCAGGCCGAAGCCGGCGGCGACGCGGGCGAGCGTCGTCGCCACATGCAGCCAGAGGTCGCCGGACTGGTGCAGCGCGACGAGCGTCGCGGCGATCCGCGACGGCGGCGGCATGAGGCGCCCCTCGGCGAGACCGAAGCGTACCGCCAGCTCGAAGGCAAGCGCGGCCGCGGCCGGCAGGACCAGTCCGAGCGGTGCGCGGCCGATGCTGAGCCTCGGCCGGGCCGGGCGCTGCGTGGCGGCCTGTTCGGCAACCGGGAAGGTCACGGCCGCCTCAGCTCGCGGCGGGGCCGAGCGAGGCGTCGACGAGCTCGCGGCTGACCGCGGCGATGTCGACATTGGCCGCGATCACGCCGGCCGCCTGCAGCGCCTCGCCCGCCGCCTTGATGGTCGCGATCTGGGCCGGCCCGATGCGCGCATGGCTGAGGTCGGTGCGCTCGAGCTGCCGGGCGATGATCGGCTCGGCGAGCTTGGCCTCCTTGCCGAGGATCTCGGCGAGTTCCGCGCCATTGGCGCGCGACCAGACCCGTGCCCGCTCGTAGACCTTGAGCACGCGGGCGACGAGCTGCGGCTGGGCCGCGAGGAAGGCCTCGCGCGTATTGAGCACGCCCCAGGTATTGGCCTCGGCGTCGCGATGGAACAGCGTCGCGCCGTTCTCGATCTCGGCTGCGGCCATGATCGGGTCGAGGCCGGCCCAGGCATCGACGTCGCCACGCACCAGGGCGAGGCGCCCGTCGGCATGCTGCAGCGGCACGGCCTTGATGTCGCGCTCGCTGAGACCGGCGGCGGCGATCGCCCGCACCAGGAAGATGTGCGGATCGGTGCCGCGCGTCACCGCGACGCGCCGGCCGCGCAGGTCGGCCGGCTTGGCGATGCCGCTGTCGGGACGCGTCACCAGTGCCGTCCATTCGGGTTTCGAATAGACGCCGACCGAGCGCACGGGATTGCCGTTGATGCGCGCCACCAGCGCCGCCGCGCCGGCGGTCGAGCCGATGTCGAGCGAGCCGGCATTCAAGAATTCGAGCGCCTTGTTCGAGCCCGCCGACAATACCCAGCGAATGGCGATGCCGTCGCCGCGGAATTCGTCCTCCAGCCAGCCCTTGGAGCGCAGCACCAGGCTGACCGGGTTGTAGGTGGCGTAGTCGACCCGCAGCTCGCGCACATTGGCGCCCGCCCCGCGCGCAGCGAGGACGACGGGGCTTGCCAGGACGAGCGCTGCGGCGGAACGGCGGGAGAGTGCGGACATGACGGCCTCGCGGGCAAAAAACCGGGGCCGACTAAAATAATTTTGTCATGGGAGATCAATCTCTTGTGAAAAATAGAAAAATGAATCTCCATTGTCTCATGCGTGCAGCATGCAGGTCCTGCACCCGGGGGCGGTCGCAGCCGTGCTGTTCTGCGCCGGCACCCGGGCCGCCTGGGCCGGACCGGCGGTCGACGGCGGAGAGGGGTGCGCGCGGCCGGCCGGCGCCTTGACCCCGGTGGCGGCCACCGCCACCTTCGATGTCAAGGGACGGCCGGCCTTGGACCTTTCCGCGGGCGGGCGGACCGGCAGGTTCTTCCAGACATGAGGTCTTCGAGCCATGGCGCGCCAACTTCGCCTCGGCGCCTTCATGCGCCCGGTCAGCATCCACACGGCTGCCTGGCGCTATCCCGGCGCCTACCCGGACGCCAATTTCAATTTCGCCCATCTCAAGCGCTTCATCCAGACGCTCGAGCGCGGTCGTTTCGACGCCTTCTTCATGGCCGATCACCTGGCGGTCCTGAACATGCCGATCCAGGCGCTGAAGCGCAGCGCCACGGTGACCTCGTTCGATCCGCTCACCCTGCTGCCGGCGCTCGCCGCGGTGACCGAACATATCGGCCTCATCGCCACCGCCTCGACGACCTACGAGCAGCCCTATCACATCGCCCGGAAATTCGCGTCCCTCGACCATATCAGCAATGGCCGCGCCGGCTGGAACCTGGTCACCACCGCCAATCCCGACGTCGCCCGGAATTTCGGCCTCGACGCCCACATGGAGCATGGCGAGCGCTACAAGCGGGCGCGCGAATTCTATGACGTCGTCACCGGGCTCTGGGACAGCTGGGCCGACGACGCCTTCATCCGCGACGTCGAGAGCGGCGTCTATTTCGACCCCGACCGGATGCATGTGCTCGATCACCGCGGCCCGGAGCTCGCCGTGCGCGGACCGCTCAACATTGCCCGGCCGGTGCAAGGCTGGCCCGTCATCGTCCAGGCCGGCGCTTCGGAGGCGGGTCGCCAGATCGCCGCCGAGACCGCCGAAGTGGTCTTCACCGGGGTCGGCACGCTCGCCGACGGCCAGCGCTTCTATGCCGACGTCAAGGGACGCATGGCCGCGCTCGGGCGCGATCGCGACAGCATGAAGATCCTGCCCGGCGCGCTCGTCGTGGTCGGCGACACCGTCGAGGCCGCGCGCGAGAAGCGGGCCCTGCTCGACAGCCTCGTGCATTACGACAGCGCCATCGCCTCGCTGTCGATCGCGCTCGGCACGGATGCCTCCCGTTTCGATCCGGACGGACCCCTGCCGGCCATCCCCGAGACCAATGCTTCGAAGAGCGGGCGGGAACGGGCGATCGCGCTCGCAGAACGCGAGAACCTCACCGTGCGCCAGCTCGCCCAGCGGCTCGGCGGCTATGCCGGGCTCGCCTTCGTCGGCACGCCGGAAACCATCGCCGACGCCATGCAGGAATGGCTGGAGACGGAGGGCAGCGACGGCTTCAACATCATGTTCCCCTATCTGCCCGAAGGGCTCGACGACTTCGTCGACAAGGTCGTGCCGGTGCTGCAGCGGCGCGGCCTGTTCCGGCGCGAATATGAGGGGCGGACGCTGCGCGACCGCCTGGGTCTCGCCCGGCCGGAAAACCGTTTCTTCCCGTCCGCGCGGTGAGGGGCGGGCGCCGCCCCTCGAGCATGTCAGGTCCCCGTGACCTCGCGATTTCCGCTTTCGCCGCCGTCTGGTATCGCTCTCTTCAGCGAAGGCTGGAATCGCGACACGGGGGGAGACCTGACCGACATGCTGAAGTTCTATTTCAACGGATCGCCCAATCCGGCCAAGGTGGCGCTGTTCCTCGAAGAGGCGGGCCTGCCCTACGAGCCGGTGCCGATCGACGTGCGCAAGGGCGATCAGTTCGATCCGGCCTTCCTCGCCATCAATCCGAACGGCAAGGTGCCGGCGATCGTCGACGATGACGGCGCGGTGGTGTTCGACAGCAATGCCATCCTGCTCTATCTGGCCGAGAAGACCGGCAAGTTCCTGCCCGCTTCGACACCGGCGCTGCGTGGGCAGATGCTGTCCTGGCTGATGTTCGTTGCGACCGGCATCGGCCCCTATTCCGGCCAGGCGGTGCATTTCAAGCACTTCGCGCCGGAGAAGGTGCCCTACGCGCTCAACCGCTACCAGTACGAGGCCGAGCGCCATTTCGGCGTCCTCGACGCCCATCTCGCCCATCACCGCTACGTCGTCGGCGACAGCTATTCGATCGTCGACATGGCGGCCTGGGGCTGGGCGCGCCTCGTGCCGTTCATCCTCGGCGAGGAGGCCTGGGCGCGCTTCCCCAACCTCAAGCGCCTCTTCGACGAGATCAGCGCCCGTCCGGCCGCCATGCGCGCCGGCGAACTGAAGAACCGCTTCGTGTTCAAGACCGAGATGGACGAAGCGGCCCGCAGCAACATGTTCCGCCACATCGCCGACAGCGCAGGGTGAGGCAATCGCCCGCCGGCTGGTCGATCAGGGCCTCGCTCCGTCGGAGCGAGGCCTTTTCGTTGTGCGCCCCGCCTTAGCGTGGCTTGGCGACGTTCCAGTAGACCGGCAGGCCCGGCGTGAGCAGGCCGGTGAGGTTCGCCTGGTGCGCCCGCACCAGCCAGAACTGGCCGACCGGCACATAGGGCACGGTCGTCAGCGCGCGCTCCTGTACGGCTTCCGCGATCTTGCGCCGGCCTTCCAGCGTCGGCTCCATGGTGAAGGCGGCGCGCAGCTTTTCGATCGTCTCGTCGCAGGGCCAGCCGAACCAGGCGGCATCGCAGTTCGAGCGCAGCGCCAGGTGGCCGACCGGATCGCTCATGTCGGGCGCCGCCGGCCCGGACAGGAAGATCGACCAGCCGCCCTGGGCGACCGGGTTCTTGCTGGTGCGCCGGCTCGACAGCGTGCCCCAGTCCATCGCCTGATAGTCGACATTGAGGCCGATCTCGCGCATGGCCTGCGCCACCACCTGGGTCGCCGGGCTGAGCGCCGTCTCGGTGGCGTCGAGGACGACGATCCTGGCGCCGTCATAGCCGCTCTCGCGCACCATCCGGCGGGCGGCGGCAATGTCGGTGGCAGGCCAGCCGGCGCGGGTGAAATAGGGCGAGTCGCACATGTAGAAGGAGGCGCAGACCGCATAGAGGCCCTTGTCGTCGACATAGGCCCTCAGCGCCTGCTCCTGGTCGACCAGCCGGAGGATCGCCTGGCGCAGCACCTGGTTGTTGAACGGCGGCTGCGACTGGTTGAAGCGCATCACGCCCTGCAGCGCCGACAGCCGGCCGACTGTGATCTTCGGGTTGTTGCGGACCAGCGGCAGCATGTCCGGCGGCATTTCCTCGAAGATGTCGATCTCGCCGGCCTGCAGCGCGTTGAGCGCGGTCTGGGCGTCGGGAATGACCAGCCACTCGACGCGGTCGACATTGGCGCGCTTGCCGCCGGCAAGGCCGCTCGGCGGCTCGGCGCGCGGCACATAGGTGGGCGCGCGGACATAGACGATCTTGGCGCCCGGCGACCATTCGCTGCGCACCATCATGAACGGGCCCGAGCCGACGGGGTCGGTGATCGGCTGGCTCGATGGGGTCCGCGCGATCCGTTCGGGCATGATCACCGGCAGCATCGAGCTCGGCTTGCCGAGCGCGTCCAGCACCAGGCCCCAGCGGTCCTTCAGGACGAGCGTGACGGTCGCCGGATCGGTCGCGGTCAGCGAAGCCGTATGGGCCATCAGCTGCTGGCCGAGGCCGTCGCGCTCGCCCCAGCGCTTCAGGGAGGCGACGACGTCGGTCGCGGTCACCGCGGCGCCGTCATGGAACTTCAGTCCGTCGCGCAGCACGAAGGTCCAGGTCAGGCCGTCGGGCGAGGTGGTGAAACGCTCGACCATCTGCGGCTTGATCGCGCCGGTCTCGTCCTGGGCGAACAGCGTATCGTAGATCATGTAGGCGTGGTTGCGGACCATGTAGTCCGAGGTCACCATCGGATCGATGGTCTTCAGATCGCCGAACGGGCGCACCCGCAGCACGGTCTGCGCCTGCGCCGATACCGCTGCCAGCGATCCCGCGATCGCCAGGCCCGCGGCGGCGAGCGCCGCCTTCAGCCGGCCCCTCAATGTGATCATGCCTCTCTCCCTTGAACTGACATCTTGCCTGTCCCGCCTGTTGCAGCCGGCGGTATGTCCGAAGCCACCATGTGGCATGCGACCTTGTGGCCCGGCCGCTTCTCCTGGAGCGGCGGCGGCACCTCGGCGCAGACCGCGCTCGCGAGCGGGCAGCGCGTGCGGAACCGGCAGCCTGAGGGCAGGGCGCTGGCGCTCGGGATCTCGCCCGCGAGCAGCCGGCGGCTGCCGCGCTGGCGCGGATGGGTGATCGGCACGCTGTCGATCAGCGCCCGCGAATAGGGATGCAGCGGCGCGCGGAAGAAGGCCTCGCGCGGAGCGATCTCGACGATCGCGCCGAGATACATGACCGCAACCGTGCGGCTGACATGTTCGACGACGCTGAGATCGTGGCTGATGAACAGGTAAGCGAGGTCGCGCGCCCGCTGCAGGTCCTGCATGAGATTGAGGATCTGGGCCTGGATCGAGACGTCGAGGGCTGCCACCGGCTCGTCGGCCACGACCAGCGCCGGATCGAGCGCCAGCGCACGGGCGATGCCGATGCGCTGGCGCTGGCCGCCGGAGAATTCGTGCGGATAGCGGTCGGCCTGGTAGCGCGCGAGGCCCACCTGCTCGAACAGCGTGTCGACGGTCGCCTCCAGCGCCTCGCCGGCCGCGGCGCCGTAGTTGATCAGCGGCTCGGCGATGATCTCGCGCGCGGTGAGGCGCGGATTGAGCGAGGCGAACGGGTCCTGGAACACCATCTGCATGTTGCGCCGGGCGGCGAACAGGCTCGCGCCCGAGGCCTTGGTGATATCGGCGCCGTCGAGCCGGATCGTGCCGGCGGTCGGCGCGATCAGGCGCAGGATCAGCCGCGCCACCGTCGACTTGCCGCAGCCGGATTCGCCGACGATGGCGAGCGTCTCGCCGCGGCCGAGCGTGAACGAGACGTCGTCGACGGCGCGTACCACGCCCGCGCCTCGGAACAGGCCGCGCCGGAACGGGAAATGTTTCGAGAGATGGTCGACCGCGAGCAGACTGGTCATGACGGAACCTGCTCGGCGGAGGGGGTGTCCGCCGCGGCGGGATGCCAGCAGGCGACGCGCCGGCCGCCGGCCCCGGGCGCGAGCGGCGGCTCGGCCTGGCAGCGTTCGTCGGCCTGTGCGCAGCGCGGCGCGAAGGCGCAGCCCGAGGGCAGCGCGTTCGGCGGCGGCACCATGCCGCGGATCTCGGTCAGCCGGTCCGTGCCGGCCGCGAGCCGCGGGGTCGAGCGCATCAGGCCGCGCGTATAGGGGTGGCGCGCGCCGTCGAACAGCGTGAAGACGTCGCTTTGCTCGACCACCTTGCCGGCATAGAGCACGGCGACCCGGTCGGCGATTTCGGCCACCACGCCGAGATCGTGGGTGATGAACACGACCGCCGTGCCGAGCTCCTCGCGGATCTCCGCGATCAGCGCCAGGATCTGGGCCTGGATCGTCACGTCGAGCGCGGTGGTCGGCTCGTCGGCGATCAGCAGCTTCGGCCGGCAGGCAAGCGCCATCGCGATCATCACGCGCTGGCGCATGCCGCCGTCGATGCGCGCGCCGCGTGGCAGAAGGCCCATCACGGCGAGCGCGGTGATGCTCTTGCCGCAGCCGGATTCGCCGACGAGGCAGAGCGTCTCGCCCGCATCGACGCTGATCGACAGGTCGCGCACGATCGGCACCCAGCCGGTCGAGGAGTGCACGGAGACGGTGAGGTTTTCGACCGAGAGGACGGGAGCGAGCATGGTCATCTCCGCATCCTCAGCTGCGCGGCCGGCGTGCGAGGCGCGGGTCGAGCGCGTCGCGCAGGGCATCGCCGAGCACGTTGACGGTCAGCACGAGCAGCGCCAGCGCGATGCCGGGAAAGGCGACGAGCCAGGGTGCGCGCTGCAGATATTGCCGGCCGTCGGCGAGCATGTTGCCCCAGCTCGGAATGGTCGGCGGCGTGCCGGCGCCGAGGAAGGAGAGCACGGATTCGACGATCATGGCGGATGCGAAGACATAGGTCGCCTGGACGATGACCGGGGCGGCGACATTCGGCAGGACGTGGCGGACGAGCAGGCGCCCGAGTGGGGTGCCGTTGGTCAGGGCCGCCTCGACGAACAGCTGTTCGCGGATGACCAGGACCGAGCTGCGCACCACCCGCGCCATGCGCGGGATCTCGGCGATGCTGACGGCGATGACGACGTTCTGGATGCTCGAGCCGAACAGCGACATCAGCGCGATGGCGAGCAGGATGCCGGGGATCGCCATGATGCCGTCCATCACACGCATCACGACGCCGTCGAGCCAGCGGACGAAACCCGAGACGAGGCCGATGGCAAGGCCGAGCGAGGTGGTGGCGAGCGTCACCAGAGCGCCGACGGTGAGCGACACGGCGGTGCCGTTCAGCGTGCGCGACAGGGTGGAGCGGCCGAGCTGGTCTGTGCCGAACCAGTGTTCGGCGCCAGGCGGACGCAGCCGCACCAGCGGGTTCACCCGTGCGGGATCGGGGAGAGCGAGCGCGGCGACGACGGCCAGCGCGACGAACAGGAAGAGGATGGCGAAGCCGGCGAGCACCACCGGCTGAGCGCGCAGGAAGCCGGCCGAGGCCGAGAGCCGCCGGGCCAGGACGGATCTCGGACGGCGGGCGCGGCCGTTCGCCTCGATGGTCGTCATGGCCGCCTCAATACTGCACGCGCGGATCGAACAGCACATAGCTGAGATCGACCAGCAGGTTGATCAGCACATAGAGCGCCGAGAACACCAGGATGAGCCCCTGCACGACCGGATAGTCGCGGCGCAGGATGGCATCCGTGGTCAGCCGGCCGAGGCCGGGAATGTTGAACACCGTCTCGGTGACCACGACGCCGCCGAGCAGGGCGGCGATACCGACGCCGACCACCGTGACGATCGGGATGGCGGCGTTCTTCAGCGCATGGCGCAGCACCACGCGGGCCGGCATCAGGCCCTTGGCGCGAGCCGTGCGCATATAGTCCTCGGCCAGCACTTCGAGCAGGCTCGCCCGGGTGATCCGCGCGATCAGCGCGGCATAGAGCAGGGCGAGCGTCAGGCCGGGCAGGGCGAGGCTGTTGAGGCAGGGGCCGAGGCCCTTGGCGAGCGGCACGTAGCCCTGCGTCGGAAACCAGCCGAGCCCCAGCGCGAAGACATAGACGAGCAGGAAGGCGATGACGAAGACCGGCGAGGAAAAGCCGAGCATGGCGAAGGCCATCACCGCGCGGTCGAAGGCGCTGCCGGCACGCACGGCGGCGAGCGTTCCCAGCGGCACCGCGATGACGAGCGCCAGCACGATGGCGACGAGTGCCAGCATGGCCGTCGGCTCGACCCGCATGGCGATGAGCCGGGTCACCGCCATGCCGGAGAAGATCGAGGTGCCGAGATCGCCGCGCGCGAGCTGACCGGCATAGGTGAAGAGCTGTTCGGTGAGCGGCCGGTCGAAGCCGAGCTTCTCGCGGATCTCGGCGATCTGCGCGGTCGTCGCCTGGTCGCCGGCGATGAGGATGGCCGGGTCGCCGGGCGTCAGGCGCAGGAGGAAGAAGACCAGGAGCGCCACCAGCACCAGCACTGGAATGGTCGCCACCAGGCGTCGCAGGACATAGCCGAGCATGGACGTCAGGCCGCCGCAGACCGCGACGGGGGCTTGCCCCACAGCATGATCGAACCCTCCCGCCAGCACTCTTGTAAAACGTTTCAATTAAGCTGTCACACGCCCGGCAGATGCACAAGGAAAATGTTTTCAGTGTAAGCTATTGCGTTCGCGGTGAGGCCGAGCCAAGAATGACAGACGTCTTTGTAACGTTTTACAAAGGCAATGAAACCAATCCCGCCGGCCGACGAAGCGAGGTGCCATGGCGACGATCCGCGACGTGGCGCGGCTGGCCAATGTGTCGGTCGCCACGGTCTCGAACGCGCTGAACAATGCCGGGCGGGTCAGCCCGGAGCTGCTGGCGCGCGTGCGGGCCGCGGTCGACAAGCTCGGCTATGCGCCGGATGCCGCAGCGCGCAGCCTGCGCAAGGGCGCGAGCCGCCTCATCGGGCTGATCGTCGGCGACATCACCAATCCGTTCTTCGCCGACCTGTTCGAGGCGGTCGAGGATGCCGCCGCCGCGCGGGGCTATCTCGTCCTCCTCCTCAATTCGAACGAGCGGGTCGAGCGCGAGGAGGCGCATCTGCGCATGCTGCGCTCGCAGCGCATCGACGGCCTGATCCTGGCGCCGACCGGCGCGGTGTCGATGAACCGGGCGGCGCTGCTCGCGGCGCTGGAGATCCCGGTCGTGCTGGTCGACCGCGCCATGGACGGTCTCGGCTACGATGCCGTGGTGCTCGACAATCACCGCGCGGGCCATGCCGCGACCACCTATATTCTCGGCCACGGCCATCGGCGCATCGGCCTGATCAACGGTCCGGACGTGGTGCGCACCGCGGCGGACCGCCTGCAGGGCTATCGCGAGGCGCTGATCGGCGCCGGCATCGGCTTCGATCCGGCGTTGGTGCGCGACGCGGCTTTTCAGGAACAGGCCGCCTATGACGCGGCCATCGACCTGCTCGGCGGCGCCGAGCCGCCGACCGCGATTCTCGCGGCCAACAACAAGATGACGATCGGTGCGCTGAGGGCGCTCGCCGATCTGGGACTCGCCTGTCCCGGCGACGTCTCGATCGTCGGCATCGACGACCTGCCCTGGGCAGAGGCGGTGACGCCACGGCTCACCATGGTGGCGCAGCCCGTGCGCGCCATGGGCGAGGCGGCGCTGGAGCGGGTGGTCGAGCGCATTGCCGGCAGCCTGGTGACGCCGGCCACCACCAGGGTCATGGCGCCGCGGCTCGTCGCCCGCAATTCCTGCGCCGCCCCACCTCGTGCGAGAGTGATCCATGACCGATGACCTGATCCGCCTCGGCGCGCTGGAGGCGCGCGACCTGCTCCGGCGCGGCGACGTGACCTCGCTCGACCTCGTCGAGGCCGCGGCGCGCCGCATCGCGGCGGTCGAGCCGGCGGTGAACGCCCTGCCGACGCTCTGCCTCGACCGGGCCCGCGAACAGGCGGCCGCGGCCGATCGGGCGCGCCGCCAGGGCGAGGCCACCGTGCTCGCCGGCCTGCCGCTCGCGATCAAGGACAACAACGATGTCGGCGGCGTGCGCAGCACCGGCGGGACGCTGCTGTTCAAGGACCGTGTCGCCGAAACCTCCGACCGCACCGTGGCGCTGATCGAGCGCAACGGCGGCGTCGTGCTGGGCAAGTCCAATCTCTCCGAGCTCGGCGGCGCGCAGACCACCAACAGGGTGCTCGGCACCACCCGCAATCCCTATGACGTCAGGCTGACCTGTGGCGGATCCTCGGGGGGCGCGGCGGTGGCGCTCGCGACCGGCGAGGCCTGGCTCGCCCATGGCAATGACTATGGCGGCAGCCTGCGCATTCCGGCCGCCTTCTGCAATGTCGTCGGCCTCCGGCCGACGCCGGGCCGGGTGCCGCGCAAGCGCCTCGCCGATCCCTTCGACACGCTCGCCGTGGAAGGCCCGATGGCGCGCAGCGTCGCCGACCTCGCCCTGTTCTTCGACGCCATGGTCGGCTTTGATCCGGGCGATCTGCTGACCGCGCCGATGGCCGAGCCGCCCTTCCTCGAGGCTGCGCTTGCGCCGGCAAGGCCGGCACGCCTCGCCGTCTCGGCCGATCTCGGCGTGCTGCCGGTAGCAGCCCCGATCCGTGCCGCGCTCGAGGCCTTCGCCAGCCGGCTGGCCGCGGCCGGCGTCGCCGTGCACCGCGGAGCGCCAGACGTGTCCGAGGCCATGACCGCGTTCCGCGCCCTGCGCGGCGCCGGCTTCTATGGCAATTGGAAGCCGTTCCTGCCGGCCGAGCGCGACAAGTTTCCCGACGCCGTGCTCGCCGATCTCGACCGGGGCCGGGACCAGCCGGGCGCGGCGCTCGCGGAGGCCCATCGCTATCGCGCCGAGCTGTTCCGGCGCACCACCGACTTTCTCGACGAGCATCGCTTCCTCGTCTGTCCAGCGGCCCAGGCCATGCCCTTCCCCGTCGAGACGCTCTATCCTGCGGCGATCGAGGGCGTTGCGTCGACATCCTATCTCGACTGGATCGCGATCACCGCCATCTGGTCGATGCCGAGCCTGCCGGCCATTGCCGTTCCCATCGGCTTTTCGCCCGAAGGTCTGCCGATCGGCGTGCAGATCCTGGCCCATGCCCGGCAGGAGGCGGCGCTGTTCCGCCTCGCCGCCTGGATCGAGCGCGAGCTCGGCCTGCCGGCGCGGCCGATCGATCCGAGGTGACGGTGGTGGCCGCCCGGACGCCGTCAGCCGCAGCGCTGCCCCGCCGCCGCATCGGCGACCGCCTCGAGCCGACCTTGATCGGTTTCGGCGGCGCGCCGCTCGGCGACCTCTACGCCCGGCTCGACGAGACGGCCGCGCAGGGCGCCGTGGCCGCGGCGCTCGACGCCGGCATCAACCTGATCGACACCGCGCCGCTCTATGGCCACGGCCTCTCCGAGCAGCGCATCGGCGCGGCGCTGCGCGGCGTGCCGCGCGAGCGCGTGATCCTCTCCACCAAGGTCGGCCGCTGGATGGATCCGCGCGCGGGCCGCGGCGACGGCTCCGGTTATGTCGGCGGCCTGCCGCACCGGGCGGTGGTCGACTATTCCTATGACGGCGCGCTCAAGGCGTTCGAGCAGTCGCTGATCCGGCTCGGCACCGACCGCATCGACATTCTCCTCATTCACGACGTCGACCGCTGGACCCATGGCGAGGCTGTCGAGGACCATTTCCGTGCGGCGATGAACGGCGCCTATCGGGCGCTCGTCCGGCTGCGCGAGGAGCGCGCGGTCGGGGCGATCGGGGTCGGCGTCAACGAAGCCGGGATGTGCGAACGCTTCGCCCAGGCCGGTGATTTCGACGTGATGATGCTTGCCGGCCGCTACACGCTGCTGGAGCAGGGCGCGCTTAACCGCTTCCTGCCGCTCGCCGAAGCACGCGGCATCGCGGTCATGCTGGCCGGCGTGTTCAATTCCGGCATCCTCGCCAGCGGTCCGAGGCCGGGCGCCTACTACAACTATGCGCCGGCCCCGCCGGCGATCCTCGACCGCGCGCGGCGCATCGAGGCGGTGTGCCGTGCCCATGGCACGCCGCTCGCGCATGCGGCGCTCGCCTTTCCGGCCGCGCATCCGGCCGTCGCCTCCATCGTGCTCGGCGCGGTCGCCGCCGCCGAGATCCGCGCGAATGTCGCGGCCGCCGCGGCAACGGTGCCGCCGGCGCTCTGGCAGGAACTGAAGGCCGAGGGGCTGCTGCCGCCGGATGCGCCGACGCCGGCCTGATTCACCCTCCTACCCCGCGCGCCGCCGCGCCGAACAGGACACCATCATGCTGAAGGGTCTCGATCCGCTGCTGTCGCCCGATCTTCTCTGGGTGCTGGCCGCCATGGGCCATGGCGATGATCTCGCGCTGGTCGATGCCAATCATCCGGCCGAGCGCATCGCGCAGGCCACCGTATCCGGCCGCATCGTGCGCTTGCCGGGCCTGACCATGGCCCGCGCGGCCCGCGCGATCCTTTCCGTGCTGCCGATCGACGATTTCGTCGCCGATCCGGTCCGGCGCATGGAGGTGGTCGGCGAGGCTGCCGCTATCCCCGCAGTGCAGCGCGAGGTGCAGGCCGAAATCGACGGCGCCGCCGGGCGTCCGCTCGCCATGGCCGGCCTTGAGCGCTTCGCCTTCTACGAGGCGGCCGAGCAGGCCTTCGCCATCGTCCAGGTCGGCGATGTCAGGCCCTATGGCTGCTTCCTCATCCGCAAGGGCGTGATCGCCGGCTGAGCCCGGCGACCGGGTGCCGGCGAGCCCCGTTCATTTCCTGCTTGCATCTTATATATAAGGCATACATGCTCTCGTCCTGTGAGGGGAAACGAGGTGGCCATGCCGCTTCCGGACGCACGACCGGCGCGCTCGCCGCGCGGCCGCACCGCGGCCGAGGCAGTCTATGCGGCGCTGCGCGACGACATTGTCTCGCTGGCGCTGAAGCCGGGCTCGCAGGTCAACGAGAAAGCCATCGCGCTGGCCCATGGCGTCAGCCGGACGCCGGTGCGCGAGGCGATCCTGCGGCTCGCCGGCGAAGGGCTCATCGACATCGTCTCGAAGGCCGGCACCTATGTCTCGCGCATCCGCCTGTCGGCGCTGGCCGAGACCATCGTGGTGCGCAAGGCGCTGGAGGAGGTGACGGTGCGCGCGGCCGTGGCGCATGCGACCGAGAGCCAGATCATCGGGCTGCGCGCCGTTCTGGCGCGCCAGGTCGAGGCCATGGCGGCGGGCGACCAGGCCGCCTTCCACCTCGCGGACGAGGCCTTTCACGAGGCGATCGCCCGGGCCGGCCGATTTCCCGGCATCTGGACGCTGGTGCAGAACGTCAAGCTGCAGGTCGACCGCTACCGGCGGCTGACCCTGCCGCAGCCGGGCCGCATGGCGCTGGTGATCCGCGAGCACGGGGCGGTTCTGGATGCGATCGAGGGGCGCTCGGCCGATGCCGCCGCCGAAGCGATGGGGCGGCACATTGCCGGCCTCAACCTCAATCTCGAGGAGATCCTGCGGATCAATCCCAGTCATTTCGAGGAGGATGTCGCGGCGATCGAGCGTATCGTCGCCTGACGGCGGCGGGCATCGCCCGTGCCGCCGATGCCGCCCCGGCCGCTGCGGCCCTTGTGCCGCCAGGCCCGGGATGCCTCGCCGGCCCGGCGCGCCGGCGTGGCGGGTCGCCACAGGAACATGCCGCGAGGTCGGGCACACGGCCGCGGATCGAAGTGGCGGGTCTACCGCCCGGCAATGAGGAAACACGGCACAAGGGAGGATCACCCATGACCATCACACGCCGCCGCGCGCTGGCAGCCGGGGCTGGCCTCGGCATCGTCGCGGCAACGCCGCTGCGGGCCCAGGCGACCAAGCTGAAATGGGCGCATGTCTACGAGATCAACGAGCCCTATCACACCGAGGCGCAGTGGGCCGCGCAGGAGATCGCCAAGCGCACCAACGGCAAGTTCCAGATCGACGTCTTTCCGGCCTCGCAGCTCGGCAACGAGAACCAGATCAACGAGGGCCTGAGCCTCGGCACTGTCGACCTGATCTATACCGGCGTCGCCTTCGCCGGCTCGATCCACAAGCCGCTGGCGATCACCAACGCGCCCTATGTGCTGCGCGACTACAATCACTGGAAGGCCTATCGCGACGCGCCGCTGTTCCGGCAGATCGCCTCGGGCTACGAGAGCCGCACGCGCCACAAGGTGGCGGCGCTCACCTACTACGGCGCCCGCCACGTCACCGCCAACAAGGCGATCAACAAGCCCGAGGACATGCGTGGCATGAAGCTGCGCGTGCCGCCGGCGCCGCTGTTCCTGATGTTCACGAAGTCGGTCGGCGCCAATGCGACGCCGATCGCCTTCGCCGAGGTCTATCTCGCCCTGCAGCAGGGCACGGTGGACGGCCAGGAGAACCCGCTGCCGACCATCATGGCGAAGAAGTTCTACGAGGTGCAGAGCCATATCATGCTCACCGGCCACATCACGGAATCGCTCGTTTCCGTGGTCGGCAGCCACGTCTGGTCGCGCCTCGGCGACGCCGAGAAGACGGCCTTCCAGGAGGTGCTGATGCAGGCGGCCTCGCGCGCCTCGGAGGCGATCCGCGCGTCCGAGGGCCAGCTTGCCGACGAGCTCCGGAAGCTCGGCAAGACCGTTATCGAGCCGGACCGGGCGGCGTTCCGGGCGGTCGCGGTTCCCCTGCACAACGACGCTTCCGCCGGGGCTGGCTGGTCGCGCGCCGAATATGACGCGCTGCAGGCGCTCGCGCCCTCAAGCTGAGCCCTGAATCCCGGGCGGGGATTCCCGCCCGTGCCGCAGCGGCCGCGGCGGTCGTTCGCCGCCGCGGGGATCACTGCGGCGAAAGCCGTTTGCCGCCACTCCGCAGCCAGCATGCCAGCCAGGGGCCCGCCATGCACGAGCCGTCGAAACGAGAGGCCGACCCGGCCGAGGACGTCCACCTGATCGTTGCCGAGGACGAGGAGGTGACGGTCGAATATTTCCTGGAGGACTGGCTGTCGATCGCCCTGTTCTGGGGCCTCGCCGCCATCATCTTCCTGCAGTTCTTCACCCGCTACGTGCTGAACGACAGTCTGGCCTGGACCGAGGAGATCGCCCGCTATCTCCTGATGGTGCTGGTCTTTGTCGGCGGCGCCATGGTGATGCGGCGCAACAGCAACATCTCGGTCGAGCTGGTGATGAACGTCATGCGCGACGGCTGGCCGCGCCGGCTGCTGATCGCCGCTGTCGAGATCGTCAAGTTCGGCTTCCTCGGCCTGCTTGCCTATTTCTCGATCCTGATCACCGAGCGCATGCACAACCTCTACATGACCGTCGTCGACTGGCCGATGTCGCTGGTCTATGGCGGTATCGCCGTCGGCTGCTTCCTGATGCTGCTCCGCCAGGGGCTCAATCTCTATCGCGAGGCGCGCGGCGGTTTCCGCCGGCCGCTGCCCCACCCGACCTCCAAGGCGGACTGAGCGGACGCGCCATGGCCATCGTCATCTTCATCTTTCTCGCCGCCCTGATCGCCGGCCTGCCGGTGTTCATCGCTCTTGCCGGCTCCTCGCTGATCTACACCCACTTCATCGCCCATATTCCCGATTTCGTGGTGCTGCACCGCATGGCCGGCGGCCTCGATTCGTTCCCGCTGCTGGCCGTGCCCTTCTTCATCCTGGCCGGCAACCTGATGAATTCGGCCGGCATCACCAACCGCATCTACGATTTCGCGGTGGCGATCGCCGGCTGGATGCGCGGCGGCCTCGCCCAGGTCAACATCGTGGGATCGGTGATCTTCTCCGGCATGTCCGGCACCGCCATCGCCGATGCCGCCGGCCTCGGCACGATCGAGATCAAGGCGATGAAGGATCACGGCTATTCGACCGAATTCTCGGTCGGCGTCACCGCGGCTTCCGCAACCCTCGGGCCGATCATCCCGCCGTCGCTGCCCTTCGTCATCTACGGCATGATGGCCAATGTCTCGATCGGCGCGCTGTTCCTTGGCGGCATCATTCCCGGGCTCGTCATGACCGTCTTCATGATGAGCTATGTCTGGTGGTGCGCGCGCAAATACGGCATGGGCCGGGACCAGGCGTTCCGCTGGCGGGTGCTGGGCTACACCTTCATCGCCGCGGTGCCGGCGCTG
The DNA here is from genome assembly GCF_026847585.1 of Phreatobacter sp. AB_2022a. Taxonomy (NCBI): domain Bacteria; kingdom Pseudomonadati; phylum Pseudomonadota; class Alphaproteobacteria; order Hyphomicrobiales; family Phreatobacteraceae; genus Phreatobacter; species Phreatobacter sp. AB_2022a. The sequence goes on along the minus strand of NZ_JAPSET010000002.1, from coordinate 231,268 downwards.
CTCACTCCGGTCATCATCATCGGCGGCATGACCTTCGGCTGGTTCACGCCGACGGAGGCGGCGATCGCCGCGTGCGCCTGGGCGCTCATCCTCGGCGCGCTGCTCTACCGCTCGCTTTCCTGGAAGCAGCTCTACAAGGTGACGCTGGACACGGTGGAGACCACCGCCGGCGTGCTGCTGATCGTCGCCGCCGCCTCGCTGTTCGGCTGGGTGCTGACGACGACGCGCCTCACCGAGCAGGCTGCCGACGCGCTGCTCTCGATCACCACCAACCCTTATATCATCCTGGTGCTGGTCAACCTCCTGTTGCTGGTGGTCGGCTGCTTCCTGGAGACCATCGCGGCGATCAGCATCCTCGTGCCGGTGCTGATGCCGATCCTCATCAAGGTCGGTGTCGATCCCATCCATTTCGGCGTGGTCATGACGCTGAACCTGATGGTCGGGCTCCTGCACCCGCCGCTCGGCATGGTGCTCTTCGTGCTCGCCCGCATATCCGGGCTTTCGGTCGAGCGCACGACCGTCGCCATCCTGCCCTGGCTGGCGCCGCTCGTGCTCTCGCTCGTTGCCATCACCTTCATTCCCGAACTGACGCTCTGGCTGCCGCGGCAGATGGGCATGCTGAAATAGCCGGGAAGCCGGTCGTCGCCGTGGCGGCGGCCGGCCCGTCCGGAGGGCTCAGCCCAGTTCCGCGAAGAAGCGGCCGACCCGGTCGACGATCAGGTCCTTGTCGTTGTCGAGGGTCGCGACATGGTAGGAATTGTCGAGCCAGAGCAGGCGGGTATCGGCCGAGCTGATCCGCTCGGCGATGCGGCGCGCATTGGCCGCGGGCACAATGTGATCCTCGTGCGACTGCACGATCAGCGTCGGGCAGGTGATCTTGGGCATGAGATCGGCTGTGGCGCCGATCAGCACGTAGATCTGCTTGATGCAGGCGACGGGCACCTCGGCATAGGCGAGCTCGGTGACCCCCGGCGCCTTGATGTCGGAGCCGATGCCGGGGACGCGTGCCGGGGCCTCAGGGCTCGTGATCAGCTGGGCGAGATCGGGTCCGAGAATGCCGGCGGCGCCATTGATCGGCGCGATGCCGGCGACGAGATCGGGAAAGCGCGCGGCGAGATTGAGCGTCAGGGTGCCGCCCATGGACAGGCCGGTGACGAACACCTTGCGTTTGCGGGCAGCAAGGCGTTTCAGTGCCGCCTCCACCGTGCCGAGCCAGTCGAGATAGCCGGTCTTTTCCATGTCGTCCGGCGAGGTGCCGTGGCCGGCCAGGCAGGGGCCCTCGACGCTGAAGCCGAAGCGTTTGTGCAGCGCTTCGCCGAGATAGCGCATGCTCTGGGTCGAACCGGTGAAGCCGTGCAGGACGAGCACGCCCCGGTCGTCGCCCTCGAAGGCGAACGGTTCGGCTCCCGCGAGATAGTCCGTCATCGGCGCTGCTCCTTGCAATCCCGTATTGTCGCGAGCCCTTCTGTGGGCCTGCCCGGCACTGTAGCCGGCCCCGGCGAAGGTCACCATGGCAGCGAAGCACCCGTCGACAGGCTTGCGCCGACCTTCGCTGGCGGGGCATGACCGCGGCCCCATCGCGCGCGATCCCCCTGTCGTCGCGGCTCTGCGGGAGACGGCGCGCCGCGGCGCTGGCGATCGAGCCGCAGCCGCGCGCCGGCTTTGGCCAGCGCCCTGATTCTGGCTTATCCATGCAGGGCCATGACCGAGACAGCCAGCGCCGGCCAGCCCCGGCATATCGCCCTTGCCGCAACGCTCGCCGACGAGATCGGCGCGGCGGCCTATCCGGTCGGCGGGCGTTTCCCGACCGAGGCGGACCTGCGTGCGCGTTTCGGCGTCGGCCGGCATACGGTGCGCGAGGCGCTGAAGATCCTGACCGAGCAGGGGCTGATCGGCCGCCGCCGCAAGACCGGCACGGTCGTGCTCGCCGCCCGGCCCGTCTCGCATTACGCGCACAGCCTGCGCGACCTCAAGGGGCTGCTCGATTTCGCCGAGAGCACCGTGCTCGACATCCGCTACGAGAGCTTCGTTTCGACCGCCGACCGGGCGCCGGACGAGCTCGCCGGCCTGCCGGACAAGCGCTGGCTGCGCCTTGCCGGCGTGCGCCGGCGGCGTGGCGACGGGCAATTGCTGTGCTGGGCCGAGATCTACGTGCCGGATCGGTTCGCGCCCGAGCGCGAGGGCCTGCGCGGATCGGAGCGGGCGGTCTACGAGCAGGTCATGGCGCGGCATGGGCTCAGGCTCGAATATGTCGAGCAGAGCGTCACCGCGGTGGCGCTGCCCGGACCCATCGCGGCCCTGCTCGCAGCCGATCCCGAAAGTCCGGCGCTGCGGGTGGTCAGGCGTTATGTCGCCCATACCGGCGCCACCTTCGAACTGTCGCAGAACCTCTATCCCGCGGGCCGCTATTCGATGCGCAGCCTGCTGCGGCAGCGCGCCTGACGCCGCCGCGGGCCGGCGGATTGCATGTTTCTTTTTCCCTCATTAAGTTCGAACAAATAGATCCAGGCGGCCGTGCGCTGTGCTCGCGGCAGGAGCGGGGGCTGTCGGCGCGCATGCTCGAAACGATTTTGTCCGGACTAAAGGTGGTCGACCTCACGCAGAACGTCGCGGGCCCGTTCTGCACCCAGGTTCTGGGCGACCTCGGTGCCGAGGTGATCAAGATCGAGCGTCCGGGGCGGGGCGACGACACGCGCGACTGGCGGCCGCCCGAGACCGGCGGCCAGTCGGCGACCTTCCTTGCGCTCAACCGCAACAAGGCGAGCATGACGGTCGATGTCGACCGGCCCGAAGGCCGGCGGCTGGTGCGCGAGCTCGCGGCCACCGCCGATGTCTTCGTCCATTCGATGAAGCCGGGCAGTGCGGAGGCGCGCGGCCTCGGCGCCGGCGATCTGCGGGGCGCCAATCCGCGTCTCGTCTATTGCGCGATCAGCGCCTTCGGCGCCGTCGGCCCTCTGAAGGCCTTGCCCGGCTACGATCCGCTGATGCAGGCCTTCACCGGCATCATGAGCACCACCGGGGAAGCCGGCGGCGACCCCGTGCGTGTCGGGGTGTCACTGATCGACATGGGCACCGGACTTTGGGCCGCACTCGGCATCATGGCCGGCCTGATGCGCCGGTCAGCCAGCGGCGAGGGCATGGCGGTCGAGGCGAGCCTGATGGATACCGGCATCAGCTGGATGACCGTCTTCGTCGCGAGCTATCTGGCGACCGGCCGGCTGCCGGCCAAGCTCGGCTCGGCCATGGCGATGACCGCGCCCTACGAGCTCTTCGCCTCCGCCGACGGCCATGTCTTCATCGCCGCCGGCAACGACCGGCTGTTCGGCAAGGTCTGCGCCGGCCTCGGCTGCCCGGAGCTCGCAGGCGACGCGCGTTTCGCCAGCAACCCGATGCGCGTCGCCAACCGCGCGGCGCTGAAGGCGGCCATCGAGGCAGTCACCGCGGGCCGGTCGACGGCCGAGATCGTCGCCGCCCTGCGCGCCGTTGGCGCGCCCTGCAGCGAGATGAACGACGTCGCCGGCATGCTCGGGCACGCGCAGGTCGCGGCGGCCGAGATGATCCGCGACCTGCCGGTGGCCGGCGCGGAGAACCATCAGGTCGTGGCGCTGCCGCTCAAGGCCGGAGGCCGGCGCAGCCGAGCCAGCAATCCGCCGCCGGCGCTCGGCGCTGCGACCGACCAGGTCCTGGCGGAACTCGGATATGACGTGGCGGCGGTGGAGCGCCTCCGCGCGGAGGGAGTGATCGGCTGATGCGGACCGGAGCCTCGCCATCGATCGCCGCGGACCGAACCTCGGCCATGTTCGCGACCTTCATTCATGACGCCATGGTCGACGACCTCACGCGCCGGCGCGCCGCCGCCGCCGTGGTCGATACGCTCGCCGTGACCCTCGCCGGCGGCGTCGAGCCGCCGGTCAGGTCGCTTGCCGGCGCGCTCGACCGTGTCGGAAGCGCCGGTATCGCCTCGTTCTGGAGCGATGCCCGCTACCGGGGCGAGGACGCGGCCCTGCTCTTCGGCATGGCGAGCCATGTGCTCGATTATGACGACGTCAGCATGCTCGCGGTGTGCCATCCGACCGCGCCGGTGCTCAGCGCGGTGCTCGCCGCAAGCCCCCGTCCGGCGACATCGGGCTGCGATCTGCTCGATGCGGTTGCCGTCGGCACCGAGGTGATGATCCGTCTCGGCGAGGCCATGGGCTTCCGCCACTATGCGCTCGGCTTCCACGCCACCGCGACGCTCGGCACGGTCGGCGCCACCGCCGCGCTGGCGCGTCTCCTGCGGCTCGATCGGCCGGCGACCCGCCATGCCCTGGCGATCGCGGCGAGCCTTGCCTCGGGCCTGCGCCGCAATTTCGGTTCCATGGTCAAATCGCTGCATGTCGGCATCGCCGCCGCCAACGGCGTCAGGGCCGTGCGTTGGGCCGCCGCCGGCATCGAAGGCGCGGCCGAGCCCTTCGACGGCGAGGGCTTTCTGAAGGCCTTTTCCGGCGGCGCGGTGGAGCGCTGGCCGGCGGATCTTGCGCTCGGCGCTCCCTTCGTGCTGGCGGCGCCCGGCTTCGAGCAGAAGCGCTATCCCTGCTGCTACCTGCTGCACAAGATGATCGAGGCGACACTGGGCCTCGTGCGCGACACCGGCTGCTCGCTCGAAGACGTTGCCTCGGCGCGTGTCGACATGCCTGCCGGCGGCACGCGGCCGCTCATTCACCCGCGGCCGAGATCGGGGCTCAACGCGCTGTTCAGCGCGCCCTATGCGATCCTGGCAAGCCTTGCCGACGGCCGGATCGACCTGAAGAGCTTCACCGACGCCGCCGTGCTGCGCCCGGTGATCCAGCAGCGCCTCGGCGATGTCGCGGTGGTCGAGGCCGAGGGGACGGCCTTGCAGGGGGCCGATGTCGGCGCCGCGCCGGTGACCGTGACGCTGCGGCTGAAGGCGGGTGGCACCAGGACGCGCACGGTCAGCGCCTCGCCGGGCTCGCTTGAGGATCCGCTGACCCTCGCGCAGCTCGAGGCGAAATGGCTGGACTGCCTGGAGCGGGCCCGGCCCGGCATCGACGGCGGTGCGGCGCGCCGGCTCTTTGCGGAGGGCATCGATCTGGCGGCAGCGCCGCGCATCGATGGCTGGCTCGATGCGCTGTCGGGCGCTGTCGCGCCCGCCGGTTCGGCCTATTCTGTCCGTTGAGGCACACCCGAACGCCCCGATGATCCGGACACTGAAGCCATGATGCAATTCGAAACCCTGCGCATTTCCGAGCCGCGGCCGCATGTCGCCGTCGTCCAGATGCACCGGCCCGAGGTCGCCAATGCCCTGAACACGCAGATGGGCCGCGATCTCGTTCGCTGTTTCGAGGAGGTCGCGCTCGATCCCGGCGACCTGCGCTGCATCGTGCTGACCGGAGCCGGCGAGCGCGCCTTCTGCGCCGGCGGCGACCTGCGCGAGCGCAAGGGCATGACCGACGAGGCCTGGCTGCGCCAGCACGTGATCTTCGAGCGCATGGCAAGGGCGATCATCGACTGTCCGGTGCCGATCATCGGGGCCGTCAACGGCGCGGCCTATGGCGGCGGCTGCGAGATCGCTGCGGCCTGCGACTTCCTCTACGCGGCGGATACGGCGCGTTTTGCCCTGACCGAGGTGACGCTCGGCATCATGCCGGGGGCCGGCGGCACCCAGACGCTGGCCCGCGCCGTCGGCGAGCGCCGGGCGAAGGAGCTGATCCTCACGGGCCGGCCGTTCGGCGCGGCCGAGGCGGCCGCATGGGGCCTCGTCAATGCCGTACTGCCGGCCGCCGATCTGATGGCGGCCGCGCTCGCGGCGGCGGGCGAGATCGCCGGCAACGCGCCGATCGCGGTGCGCCAGGCCAAGCAGTCCATCCATCGCGGTTCGCAGCTGTCACTGCGCGATGGGCTCGCCTTCGAGATCGAAGCCTATAACCGCATGGTTCCGACCGAGGACCGGCGCGAAGGCGTGCTGGCCTTCAACGAAAAGCGCGCTCCGGTGTTCCGCGGGCGCTGAACGCCCGGCCGACGGGCGGCAACAGGGATCGGACGGCCGGGAACAGGCCGCCGATCGAATGAGGGAAGGCCAAGGCCAGGGAGGACTCACATGCATCGTCGCGATCTCGTCCGCGGGTTGGCGCTGGCGCCGCTCGCCGGGGCGCCGTGGATCGGCCGGGCCCGCGGTTCCGGCTATCCGGAGCGGCCGATCTCGATCGTCAACGGCTATGCCCCGGGCGGCTCGACGGATGTCTCCGCGCGGCTGGTCGCCCAGGCGCTGTCGGCGGAGTTCAACGGCGCCGCCACAGTCGTCGAGAACCGCGCCGGCGCCAGCGGCACGCTGGCGAGCGACTGGCTGCGGCGGCAGCCGGCCGACGGCTATACGCTGATGCTGTCGGAATCCTCCTCCTTCGCCATCTGGCCGACCATGCATGTCGAGGGCACGCGCTATCGGCCGCTCGAGGATTTCACCTGGATCGCGATGGTCTGCACCTCGCCGATGGTGCTCATCGTCAGCCCGGACTTTCCGGCCGGTGATCTTGCCGGGACGCTCGACGTGCTGCGGTCGCCGCGCTCGGAGAGCCTCGCCTTCTCCAGTTCCGGTGCCGGCTCCATTCCGCATATCGGCTGCGAACTGCTGCGTCATGCATTGGGGCCGGGCGCGAAGTCGCCGCACATTCCCTATCGCGGCGGCGCGCCGGCGGTGCTCAGCGTCGCCAAGGGCGAGACGGCCTGGGGCGTCGCCTCGCTCGGCTCGGCCGCCGGCCTCATCGAGGGCCGGATGGTGCGGGCGCTGGCGGTGACGAGCCCGACGCGGTTCCCGCAATTTCCCGACGTGCCGACCTTCGTCGAGAGCGGCGTGCCGGAGATGGAGCTGAACATCCACTATCTCCTGCACGGACCGGCGGGCCTGCCGGCGCCGGTCGTCGCGCCGCTGGCCGCGGCGACCGCCCGCGGCATCCTGAAGGCGGGGCTCAAGGAGCGCTTCATCGGCGCAGGCATGGAGGCCTGGTCGGGCGACAATACGCCGGCGGTGGCGCAGGCGCGGGTCGAGACCGAGCTCAGCCGGTTCAAGGCGGTCGCGGCGCGGACCGGCATCCGCATTTCGGGCTGAACGTGCGCGGACGGCCCGCGGCCGGTCTCAGACCGTCTCCATCGTCCGTACGGCGGCCGTCCGGAACTGGGCGAACAGGCCTCGGATGCTGGCCGTGCCGGCATTCACGAGGTCGAAGTTCTGCTCGAAATGCAGCCATTCCATCATCATGCCGCAGAACAGCCAGTCGAAGGAGCGGGCGGCGGTTTCGGCATGCCAGGCAGGGTTGAGCTGGCCCTTCTGGGCGGCGAGGTTGAAGGCGGCGATGAACAGGGCGCGCTGGCGGGTCATCGCCTCCTGCTGGCGGTCGCGCACGCGGGCGAGGTCGCCCTGATAGGTGCAGCGCGTCATGATCCTGTAGATGCGCTGGCGGCGCGGGTCGCTGGCGAGCAGGTCGAGCGCGTCGAGCGCAATGGTCTCGAGCAGGGTGAGCGGATCGGGATGGTCCTCCACCACCGCCCGGGCGATCACGTCCTCCCAGATCAGCGGCACGCTGTCGACCATGGCCATGAACAGGTCGGTCTTGTTGGCGAAGTACCAGTAGATCGCCCCGCGGGTGACGCCGGCCTCGGCCGCGATCTGCTCCAGCGAGGTCCTGTCGACGCCGTTGCGAAAAAACAGCCGCTCGGCGGCATCGACGATGCCCTGCCGGGTCTCCTCCGCATCTGCCTTGGTCCTGCGCACTTGGCCGTCCTGTCTCCGCACCTGGCGGTCTGGGGGCAGGCGCTGCCCGCCCATGCGAAACGGCCGCGGGTCGCCCCGCGGCCGGTTCCGATCGAGAGATCAGTGTTGGGGGCTCGGCGCGTTCTCGCCGGGCGCCGGTGCCGCGTGGCCTCCGGCGGGCGGGGCGGCCGGCGCGTCGCCCTTCGTCTCGTCGCGGCCACCGAACAGCCGGGACACGACGACGAAGAAGATCGGCACGAAGAACACCGCGAGCACGGTGGCGGTGATCATGCCGCCGAGCACGCCGGTGCCGATCGCCTGCTGGCTGCCGGCGCTGGCGCCGCTGGCGATCGCCAGCGGCACCACGCCGAGCGCGAAGGCGAGCGAGGTCATGATGATCGGGCGGAACCGGAGATGCGCCGCCTCGATGGTCGCGTCGAACAGGCTCCGGCCCTCGGCCCGCAGGTCCTTGGCGAACTCGATGATCAGGATGGCGTTCTTGGCCGACAGGCCGATGATCGCGATCAGGCCGACCTTGAAATAGACGTCGTTCGGCATGTCGCGCATGGTCACCGCGAGCACCGAGCCGACAATGCCGAGCGGCACGACCAGCATGACCGCGATCGGGATCGACCAGCTCTCGTAGAGCGCGGCAAGGCAGAGGAAGACGAGCAGGCACGACAGCGCCAGCAGCATCGGCGCCTGCGAGCCGGACTCGATTTCCTGCAGCGACTGGCCGGTCCATTCGTAGCCGAAGCCGGGCGGCAGCTCGGCGGCCAGCCGCTGCATCTCGGCAATGGCGTCGCCCGAGGAATAGCCGGGCTTGGCCTGACCGCTGATGCGCACGGCCGGATAGCCGTTGTAGCCGACGATCTGGGAGGGGCCGGTCTGCCACTCGATGCGCGCGAAGGCCGACAGGGGCACCATGCCGCCATTGGTGTTGCGCACATTGAGATTGAGCAGGTCGGCGGTCTGCATGCGGCTGCCCGCGTCGCCCTGCACCATCACGCGCTGCTGGCGGCCGCTGTTCGGGAAGTCGTTGACATAGGCCGAGCCCAGATTGGTGGTCAGCGTCGAGTTGATCGCGGCGAAGGTGACGCCGAAGGTGTTGGCCTTCTCGCGGTCGATGATCAGCTGGACCTGGGCGGCATCCGGCAGGCCCTCGACGAACAGGCCGGTGACGATCGGGCTGGCCTGGGCGGCGGCCAGCAGCTGGTCGCGGGCGGCGGCGAGCTGGGCCTGGGTCTGGCCGGCGCGCGCCTGCAGGCGGAACGCGAAGCCGTTCGACGTGCCGAGGCCCTGGATCGGCGGCGGCGACAGGCCGAAGACGATCGCGTCGCGGATCTGGCTCAGCGCCATCGTGCCGCGCATGGCGATCGCGCCCGCGCTGTCGTTGGGGCCGCGCTGGGCCCAGTCCTTCAGCGTGACGAAGGCGAGAGCCGCGTTCTGGCCGTTGCCGAAGAAGCTCCAGCCGGTAATGGCGATGATGCGCTCGACGCCGGGCTCGGCGAGGAAGTGCTTCTCCGCCGTCTCGATCGCCCGGAGCGTGCGGTTGGCGGTCGCATCGGGCGTGCCCAGGAAGTTGACGATCACATAGCCCTGGTCCTCGTTCGGCAGGAACGCCGTCGGCAGTCGCACGAACAGGTAGCCGAGGCCGACCAGCAGGATGGCGTAGATGATCATGAAGCGGCCGGCACGGCGGATCAGCTTGTTGACGAAGCCCGAATAGCCGTGGGAGGTCGCATCGAACACCCGGTTGAACCAGCCGAAGAATCCGCGCTTCTCGTGATGGCCCTCCGGAACCGGCTTCAGGAAGCTGGCGCAGAGCGCCGGCGTCAGGCTGAGGGCGAGCAGCGCCGAGAACAGGATCGACACCACCATGGTGATCGAGAACTGCTTGTAGATGATGCCGACCGAGCCGGGGAAGAAGGCCATCGGCACGAAGACCGCGACCAGCACCAGCGTGATGCCGATGATGGCGCCGGTGATCTGGCGCATCGCCTTCTTGGTCGCTTCCCGGGGCGGCAGCTTCTCCTCGGCCATGATGCGCTCGACGTTCTCGACCACGACGATGGCATCGTCGACGAGGATGCCGATCGCCAGCACCATGGCGAACATGGTGAGCACGTTGATCGAGAAGCCGGCGAGCAGCAGCACCGCGCAGGTGCCGGCCAGAGCGACCGGCACGACCAGCGCCGGGATCATGGTGTAGCGGATGTTCTGCAGGAACAGGAACATCACCAGGAAGACCAGCAGCATGGCTTCGCCGAGGGTCTCCAGCACCTTCTTGATCGACGCCTTCACGAAGGGCGAGGTGTCGTAGGGGATCGAGAATTCGACGCCCGGCGGGAAGAAGGTGGACAATTCCTGCATGCGGGCGCGCACGGCTTCCGACGTCGCCATGGCATTGGCGGTCGGCGACAGCATGACGCCGATGGCACCGCTCGGCTTGCCGTTGAGGCGCGAGGTCACCGCATAGGTCATGCCGCCGATTTCAACGCGCGCGACGTCGCGCAGGCGCACCGTCGAGCCGTCGGGGTTGGCGCGCAGCACGATCGCGCCGAACTGCTCGGGCGTCGTCAGCTGGCCGCGCACCAGCACGGTCGCCGAGATCTGCTGGTTGATCGGATTGGGCAGCGCGCCGATGCTGCCGGCCGACACCTGGGCGTTCTGCGCGCCGATCGCCGCGGTCACGTCGTCGGCGGTCAGGTTGAGGCCGACCATCTTGTCGGGATCGAGCCAGATGCGCATCGAGCGTTCGGTGGAGAAGGACTGCGCCTTGCCGACACCCGGCACGCGGCGGATCTCGGCCAGCACGTTGCGGGCCATGTAGTCGCCGAGCGCGATGTCGTCCATCGAGCCGTCGCGCGAGGTGAGCGAGACCACCATCAGGAAGCCCGCGCTGGTCTGCTCGGTGGTGATGCCTTGCTGGCGCACGGCCTGCGGCAGGCGCGGCTCGACGCGGCGGATGCGGTTCTGCACGTCGACCGAGGCGAGCTGCGGGTCGGTGCCCGGCTTGAAGGTCGCGGTGATCTCGACCGCGCCGGACGCATCCGAGGTCGATTCGAAATAGAGCAGGCCGACCGCGCCGTTCAGCTCCTCCTCGATCAGGCGCGTGACGCCCTGATAGATGCTTTCAGGCGAGGCGCCGGGATAGGTGGTCGAGATCGAGATCTGCGGCGGGGCCACGTTCGGATATTGCGCCACCGGCATGAGCGGGATCGCGATCGCACCGCCGAGGGCGATGAGCAGCGCGACCACCCAGGCGAAGACTGGGCGCTGGATGAAGAACTGGGGCATTGCGTGCCGACCTTATTGCGCGGGGCTGTTGCTGGCTTCGACGGTCGAGGCAGCCGGCGGCGTCCAGGCCGTGGCATTGACCTTGGCGCCGGGACGCAGCCGCTGGAAGCCGTCGACCACGACGCGTTCGCCGACCTTCACGCCCTCGTTGATGACCGCGCGGTTGTTGACGACCCGGTTGGTGGTGACAGGGCGCAGCTCGACGGTATCGTCGGCCTTGACGACATAGAGCTGCGGCCGGCCGGCCGTGTCGCGCTGGATCGCCTGCTGCGGCACCGCGATGGCATTGCGCTGCACGCCCTGCTCGATCCTGACGCGGACATAGAGGCCGGGCAGCAGGTCGCCGCTCGGATTGGGGAATTCGGCGCGCAGCGTCACCTGGCCGGTGGTGGCGTCGACGGTCGCTTCCGAGAACAGGAGGCGGCCGACATGGGGATGGATGGTGCCGTCGTCGAGCACCAGGCGGACCTTGGCGGCATCCGGGCCGGCGCTCTCCAGCAGGCCCTGGCGCAGGGCGTTGCGCAGGCGCACCAGATCGGTCGCGGACTGGGTGAAGTCGGCATAGACCGGGTCGAGCTGCTGGATCACCGTCAGCGGGTCGCCGGATGTCGAGACGAGCGCGCCCTCGGTGACCAGCGCGCGGCCGGTACGGCCACGGATCGGCGCCGTCACATTGGCATATTGCAGGTTGAGCTCGGCGGCGGCGACGCCGGCCTTGCCGCTCGCCACATCGGCGTCGGCCTGCGCGAGGGCGGCCACGGCGCTTTCGTATTGCTGCGGGCTCGCCACGTTGCGGGCCCGCAGCTGCTCATAGCGCTCGGCCTGCTGCTGGGCCTGGACGCGGGTCGCCTCGGCGCGCTGCAGGGTGGCCTTGCTGCGCTCGACCTCGACGCGGAACGGCTCGGGGTCGATGCGGTAGAGCACGTCGCCCTCGTTGACCTGGGTGCCCTGCTGGAACACCCGCTCGACGATGATGCCGGAGACGCGCGGGCGAACCTGGGCGATGCGCGTCGGCGCGATGCGGCCCGGCAGTTCGTTGGTGATCGGAATGTCCTCGGCGACCGTGGTCACGAAGGCGACCGGCGCCGGCGGCATGGCGGGGCCGCCGCCCTGCTGCTGGTTGTTGCACGCTGCTAGTCCGAGGCCGAGGGCAAGGGCGATCGGGAGCACGAGGCGCGAGCGTTGGAAGGGCATCGGGGGATCCGGACAATGAGCGCCTGGAGGGCGCAGGACAGACAGGACGTGCGGAAGGCGGAGCGGCTATGCCTTGATTCAAAAGACGAAAAAGCCGCTCGTCGGACGGGCGGCTTGAAATCGGGGGGCAGCCGGCAGGCGCGGTCAATGGACACGCCTAGGCTGCTATATACAAACACGTATGTATGTTTATTGCTGCATTGCGTCAAGCGCCTTCCGCGCCGGCTGTCGCGCCGGCGCGGCGATCGGACGCGGGCGCGCCGTTCAGACGACCTCGGAAACGAGCTTGGCGATCAGCGCGTTCGACAGGATGACCGGCAGGCCGGACGCTGCGGCGGCGGCCGTGCGATGACCCTCGGCGAAGCCCATGCAGTCCATCAAGAGCAGCCCGGCGCCGCGCTGCCGCAGGTCCTGTGCGGCCGCCCGCAGCGCCGTCTCGTCGCCGGCATAGGGCGAGGCTGCGGCATAGAGCGGGGCGCGGGCCAGCGCCGCCCACTTGCCGGCCTCGCTGTCGATCTGCTCGGCGAGCGGCACGATGATGCCGACCTGGCTGTCGCCGGCGAGGGCGGCGACCGCCGGCGGCAGGATGTGGTCGGGCTCGATCAGCCGGGCGCGCTCGCAGCGAAGGGTCGCGAAGGTGCCGGTGCAAAGCATCAGCACCGTCGTGCAGCCTTCCGCCTCGAGCGCGGCCACCTTGGCGCGGGCGGCCATCTCGGTCGCCTCGCGGTCGATCACCACCGACGTGCCGTCGAGCAGCTTGGTGATCAGCACGGGCTCGCCCGGGCGCGGCGCGAAACCGGCGAGGATGGCCTGACGGTCGAGACCGTCGAGCACGCCGGCGTGGCGGCGCGGCACCGCCGCGTCGATATGGGCGTCGAGAACCGGCGTGATGTCGGCCCGCGGCGCCTGGCCGATGGTGAGGGTTCCAAGCTTCCTTGCCGTCATGGTGGCCTCCCGCTGTCAGCGCTTCTGCAGGTGGGCGAGCGAGCCGTAGAGCTGGATCAGCCGCTCGTATTCGGCGGTGTCGTGGAACCGGCAGGTGCCGCGGGTGAATTCCTTCGCCACCTCGACCGCGAATTTGACGGCGAGCGCGATGTCGACCTCGTGGCTCGCGCCGGTGCCGCAGCCGGGCACGACGCTTTCGGCGGCGATGGCGACGCCGACCACCGGCGCCACGGTGGCGATCGAGGGCTGCAGGATGCTGTTCAGGTGGTAGACGCCGTTGCCGTAGGGCGTGATGTCCTGCGTGGTGATCGGAAAGGTCACCGCCGGCCGGCCGGTGGTCATCTCCATGATCCGCACGAGATCGTCGGCGACGCGCAGGATATAGCCCTGCTTGACCGTCGGCGAGATGGCGATGCCCTTGTGGTTGAGGATGCGGTTGCCCTTGGTGGTGTCGATCGACAGCACCGCCTCCATGTCAGGCAGCACCTCCTCGGCGTTCATGTCCTCGGTCTCGACGGGCGAGTCCATGAAGTCGACCGGCTGATGCGGCCGGGTCGGCGCGTCCGGACAGACATGGGTGGTGACGATCACGTCGCCGGGCAGGGCATCGCCCTTCGTCTGCATGTCCGCGAGCTTGAGGGCGGTCGCGACCGCCGCGATGGCGCCGTCGCCGTCGGAGACGAGGCCGATGCGGCTCGGCCGCGCGCCGATGCCGCCGAGCCGGCCGACGATGCCCAGCGTCGGCGCTTCGCCGCCCCAGCTTTTGCCGGTGGTGCCGGCGAGGACAATCTTGACGAAATCGGTCTTGCCCTTGGGGCCGGCGATCTCGCGGACGGTGACCCGGGCTTCGGGATAGCGGGCGAAGAGGTCGACGACGGTCTTGCCGGAGGCATGGGCGCTGTCGAACGCGTCGAAGACCTGGAGGGTTTGCGAAAGGCTCATGGGACGATCCTCGGGCGGCGCGTCAGCGCCGGAAGTTTTTGACAACCGAATCGAAGAAGCTGAACAGGGCGTCGCCGGCAATGGCGCCGGCGGCAAACACCTCCATGTCGCCGTCGCCGTCGGCGCCGCTCAGGCGCTCCCAGACGAGGCGGGCGGCGATGCCGACCAGAACGGCCCAGCCGGCGACCGGGAAATTGATCAGGAGGCCGGTGGCGAACAGCACGCCGATCTGGCGTTTCGGCCCGCCGATGAACTGCAGGAGCGCGCCGGGGATCGCCCACAGGAACAGTTGCCAGGCGACGCCGGGCGCAACCCCCGCCTTGATGGTGGCGGCATAGACGCGGTCGACCGGCGGCACCAGGTTCTGGGCGAAATAGGCCTGGTAGCTGAAGAACACGACGAGGCCGGCGACGACGAAGGCGAGCATGGCCGCGAACAGCTGCTGCCGGCGGCCGTCGCGCTCGAAGGCGGGGTCGGCGCCGTTGCCACGCAGGAGATAACCCGCCTTCAGGTCGTAGCCCATATCGGCGAAGGCCGGTCCCGTGGCGGCCGAGAAGCCGACGAGCAGCGCGAGCGCCGGCAGGGGAAAGCCGATCAGCATGCCGATGATCAGCGTGATCAGCGCCACCGCGAAGGCCGGGAACCAGCCCGAATGCATGGCGGCGAGGCCGACGATCAGCTCGTGCACATAGGCGGCGAAGGCGGCGTAGACGACGAACAGGACCAGCATGCCGAGCGTCATGTCGCTCATCAGGCCGCCGGCCAGCGCCAGGAACACGGCGATGGCGATGTAGCCGGCGGTGCCGAGGCCGAGCGCGCGGCGCACCTCGGCATCCGGCCGGCCGGCGGTCTCATCCGTCGAATTGTCGCGGTTCAGAAGGATCTGGCCGACCTGGACGAGCGCGACGAGGCCGGCGCCGATCATGAAGCCGTGCGGAATGTAGGCGGCCATCAGGTCGCCGCGCGGAATCAGCGTGGCGAACAGCGGCGTGTTGAACAGCGCGTCCGAATAGCCGCGCAGCAGCAGGCCGATGCCGAACATGGTCAGCGCCCAGACATTGCCGATGAAGGCGACGCCGAAGGCGGACATCGGCACCTTGAAGAAGGCGCCGACGACGCCGAACAGCACGCCGATGCCCATCAGCACGGCCTTGCGGCCGCCCTGGTCGCCGGCCTTGATCGCCTCGGCCGCGGCGACGCCGGGAGGCCAGGCGCCGGTCGCCGGGAACACGCGCGAGTCGAACATGCGGTAGAGCAGGTAGCCGTCGAGCAGCATGGCGAGGAACACGCCCGCGAACATCGGCATGATGAGGTCGGGCCGGCCGAGCAGGAAGGGCACGCCGATCGGCAGGAGCAGGCTGTTGGCCGCGCCGAAGGTGGCCGACGAGATCGCGCTCTGCGCGAGGTTCTGCACGTGGATCGACCGGTAGCGCAGGAACAGGCCGAGCGGCACGCGGGCGAGCGCCATGGCGGCCATGGCGCCGATCAGCGAGGTGTTGGCGGTGACACCGAGCGACACCAGGAGCTGCATGCCGATGATCGCGCCGAAGATCGAGAGGACCGCGATGAGCACGAAGGTCGCCGGCTCGAACAGGCTCGGATGGCGCTGCTGATGCACTGGGGCCTCGTCCGGCCGGGTCATGTCGTTCATGTCGAAGGTCCCCCTCGTCTTGTCTTGGTCACGCCGGCCGGCGCGTCGGGCGACGCGGCTGCCGGCCGGCATGCAGTTCGCGGCTCAGCCGGCGGCCGCCGCAGGCTTCGGCGCGGCGTAGTCGCGGGCCGCCGCTTCCGGCGTCACCAGGCCGAGCGCGACATCGGCCGCGACCGCCGCGCGCGGGCGCTCGGCCGGATCGCCGAAGCCGGCGCCGCCGGCCAGCACCACTTCGACCCGCTGGTCGGGCTCGACGATCTCGACGAGGTCGCCGGTGCCGAGATCCTTGATCAGCCGGCCGTCGGCGGCGACGACGCGGCCGCTCGCGCCGCCGCCCGGCCTGCCGCCGAACAGGCCCGGGATCGGATTGGCGACGCCTTCGGGATAGACCGAGACGAGCGTCGGCAGGCCGTCGTCGACGAGCTTGCGCAGGCTGACCTTCTGGCCGAGCCCGCCGCGCTGCCGGCCGGGCCCGCCGCTGTCGGCGACATAGGTCTTTTCGGTGACCAGCACCGGCACGCGCGCCTCGAAGGTCTCGATCGAGGTATTGGCGGCCGAGGTCGGGTACAGCAGGGCCGACTTGCCGTCGCCATGGGCCGAGCCGCCCTGGCCGCCGCCCATGAACAGCATGTCGGAATAGGTGTTGCCGTCGCGGTCGCGGCCATAGACGTTGGCGGCCACCGGCAGGCCGGTGAACGCTTGCACCTGGGCGGGAGCGGCTTCCGACAGGGCGCGGAAGATGTTGGGCGCGATGTACCAGCCAGTGCGGGTGCGCAGGTTCACCGCCATCGGCTTGTCGCAGTTGAGGATCGAGCCTTCGGGCGCCGTCACCGTGAACGCGCGGTAGCAGCCGGCATTGCCCCGCACATTCGGCGTCAGCATGCATTTCAGCGGATAGGTCGCATGCGCCGTCGTATAGTTCAGCGTGCAGTTGAGCCCGCCCTGCGGCAGCTGCTTCGGCGCCCCGGCGAAATCGAGAGCGATGGTGTCGCCCTTGACCGTCAGCGCCAGCGGATAGGTCATCGGCGTGCCCAGCGGATTGTTGCTGACCGTGCCGTGATAGGTGCCGTCGGGCAGCGCGGCGATCGCCTCGCGCATCGCCCGCTCCGAGCGGTTCTGCACGACCTGGGCGAGCGCCCTGAGGTCCTGCATGCCGTAGTCGGCCATGAAGGCGGAAAGCCGCTCTGCGCCGATGGCGTTGGAGGCGACGAAGGAATGGAGGTCGCCCAGCACCTGCTCGCTGTTGCGCACGTTCTCGGCCAGCAGCCGCAGCAGCGTCTCGTTCGGCTTGCCCGCCTCGTAGAGCTTCATCGGCGGGATCTGGAAACCTTCCTCGTAGATCTCGCGGGCGCGCATGCTGTCCTTGGTGCCGCCGATGTCGGAGACATGGCCGACCGTGCCCATCAGGCCGACGACGCGCTCGCCCATGAACACCGGCGTGACCACGGCGATGTCGAAGAGATGGCCGGCGCACAGCCATGGATCGTTGGTGATCAGGACGTCGCCGGGCTTCAGCGTCTCGGCGGGATAGCGGGCGAGCAGCGCCTTCACCGCGCGCGGCAGGGTCAGGTTGAACACCGGCATGGCCCGCGGGCTGTGGGCGAGCGTCTCGCCCTCGGGGTCGAGCAGCTCGCAGGCGAAGTCCTGCGCTTCGGAGATGACCAGCGAGAAGGCGGTGCGGCAGACGGTCAGCCACATCTCCTCGACGACGTTGACGAGGCGGCTCCACATGATCTCGAGCGCGATCGGATCGGCTTCGATCCGGCGCGCGGCTTCGGCCACAGGCATGTCGGCGGTGATGACGGTCTCGACGGCCGCGGCCGCGCCGATATGGATGATCAGGTCCTGCACCGCGTCGACCGTCACGCTGTCGCCCGGCGGGACGATGGTGGTCGATTCCCGCTCCTCGACGATGGCCGGGCCGTCCAGCCGGTCGCCGGGGCGCAGCGCATAGCGGTCATAGACCGTCGCCTCGCGCCAGCCGCCCTCGAACCAGGCGCGCCGCGTGCCCTTGACCTTGGTCTTCGCATCGCCGTCGCCGGTCGCGCCTGACAGCGAGAGCTCTGCCGCGGGGCCGGCACAGCGCACCCGGAAATTGATCGCCTCGAGCCGCGCTCCCGCATAGACCGAGGTGTAGCGGGCAGAATAGACGCGGGCGAAGGCCGCCCGGATGGAATCGAGGCTGTCGGGCCCGATCGTGCCCGACGGCAGCGGCACGGCGATGTCGTGCATCTGGCCGACGAGGCGCATGTCGGCGCTGCGCTCGACGGTGATCGCCTCCGGCGCGACGCCGGCCGCGGTGAGGTGCTTGCGGCCCTCCGCCTCAAGCTCGGCCAGCAGCGCGTTGAGCGCAACGGCGTCGAAGCCCTCGGAAAATTCCACCGGCAGCGAGCGGACGAGATCGAAGGAGAGCGGCGCCGCCAGGAAGCCGAGCGCGGAGGCCGCGCCCGAGGCCGGCGGGATGATCACCTCGCGCACGCCGAGGACGCGCGCGACATCGGCGGCATGGGCCGGTCCCGCGCCGCCGAAGCCGACCATGGCATAGCGCCTGGGATCCTTGCCCTTTTCGACGAGATGGACGCGGGCGGCGGCCGCCATGCTCTCCACCACCACCTTGTGGATGCCCCAGGCGGCCTCCTCGACCGACAGGCCGAGCGGCCCGGCGACGCTGGCCACCGCGGTGGCCGCGGCCTTTGCGTCGAGCGACATGCGGCCGCCGAGGAAGAAGGCCGGGTCGTAGTAGCCGAGCACCAGATTGGCATCGGTCACGGTCGGCCTGGTGCCGCCCATGCCGTAGCAGGCCGGGCCCGGATCGGAGCCCGCCGAATGCGGCCCGACCTTCAGCAGGCCGACCTCGTCGATGGCGGCGATCGACCCGCCGCCGGCGCCGATCTCGATCATGTCGATGACGGGAGCCTTGATCGGCAGGCCGGAACCCTTGGAGAAACGGTGGACGCGGCCGGCCTCGATCATCGGCGCCACCTCGGCGCGGCCGTCCTCGATCATGCAGGCCTTGGCGGTGGTGCCGCCCATGTCGAAGGAAATGACGTCCTTGTGGCCGGCCAGCGTGCCGAACAACGCCGTGGCGAGGCCGCCGCCGGCCGGTCCGCTCTCCAGGAGGCGGATCGGGAAGGCCCGCGCCGTGTCGGGCGAGACGAGGCCGCCGGCCGAGTGCATCAGGCGCAGCGCGCCGTGGAAGCCGCGCGCGGCCAGTTCGCGCTCGAGCCGCTTCAGGTAGCGGTCCATCAGCGGCTGCACATAGGCATTGGCCGCGGTCGTGACGAACCGCTGATATTCCCAGATCTCGGCCACCACTTCGCTCGACAGCGAAACCGTGAGCCCGGGCAGCGCCGCGCGTACGATCCGGCCCGCCGCCTGCTCATGGGCGGGATTGCGGTAGCTGTTGAGGAAGCAGATGGCGATCGCCTCGCAGCCGGCGCTGGCGAGGCGCTCGGCCTGCTGGCGCACCGCGGCCTCGTCCAGCGCCGTGACCACATGGCCGTCGCGGTCCATGCGCTCGTCGACTTCCAGTCGCAGGTCGCGCGGCACGAAGGGTTCGGGAAAGCCCAGGAACAGGTCGTAGATATCGTAGCGCTGCTCGGTGCCCATCTCCAGGATGTCGCGGAAGCCGCGGGTGGTGATGAGGCCGAGCTTGGCGCCCTTGCGCTCGATCACGGCATTGGTCACGAGCGTGGTGCCGTGGACGATCTCGCCGACATCGGCGAGCGAGATGCCAGCCATGGCGGTCAGCTCTTCGAGGCCGATTAGGGCCGCCTCGGAGGGGTCGTGCGGCGTCGTCAGACGCTTATGCAGGCGCACCGTCTTGCCGGTGCCGTCGTAGAGGATGAAATCGGTGAAGGTTCCGCCGATGTCGAAGCCGATGCGCCAGCGCATGGTCGTGGGCGAGGTCATGAGCGAGGTCATGGGCGAGGTCATGAGATTGCGTCCTCGGTCAGGGCTGTGACGGGAATGAAGCGTTTGTCGCCGGTGAGCGCCGCGATCTCGGCGGCGCCGGCGCCGAGCGCGGCGATGATCCGGCTCCGCTCCTCGCGCGTGACGGTGGAGGCCGGATAGGAGATGCAGAGCGCGGCCTCGTCGCCGGTCAGCGGATCGCCGACCGCCACCGAAATGGCACCGACCCCGCGCACGGCCTCGTCATGCGATTCGGCGAAACCGCTGCGCCGGACCTCGGCAATGCGCATCATGAGGTCGTCGAGACCTTGCGGCGATGTCGCCGACGGCGGCGTGAAGCCGCGCGGGTAGAGCGCCGCGATTTCTGCGTCCGGGAGACGGGCGAGCAGCGCGCGTCCCGTGCTCGAGGCGAAGGCCGCGATGCGGTCGCCGATGGTCGAGACGACGCGCAGGACATGGCGGCCGGGATGGAAGGTGATGCCGACGACGTCGTTGCCCCGGCGCATGCTGATATAGCCGGTATGGCCGATCTCGTCGGCGACCCGCGCGACCACCGCGTCGGCCCGGTCGATCAGCGAGGTGGCGAACCGGTAGATATGGCCGGTCTGGTGCAGCAGCAGCCCCGGCCGGTAGCGTTTGCTGTCGCCGATCGTTTCCAGGAATCCGGCATCGCGCATGGCGCGCAGCAGGCGCGACACATTGCTCTTCGGCAGGTCCAGCACCTGAGACACCTCGGTCACCGTCAGCTCGTTGCGCGTGACGGAGAAGAGGCGGAGCACGTCGGCCGCTGCGGAAAGGATGGACATGCCTTGACCAAGCCTTTCATTTGTTCCATAAAATGGAACTTAAGTTCTATAATATGAAAATATCGCGACAGACCGGACCCTGTCAAACGCTGGGCCATGCCTTAGGGTTTGTTCGTATGAGGGCTCGGCCCCACGCGTGATCGCGTGCCGGCGCCGATCGCCGGGCTTTGCCCGGTTCCACTCCGTTCGGGCCGCGCGCGGGATCAGCCGATGCGGAGGCGTTCGGCCTCCATGGCCTGGCTTGCTTTCGCCACCATTTCTGCGCCGGAGAGGCCGGGCGCGATCGCCGGCAGATAGGAGACGGTGATCGTGCCGGGCCGGCGCGCGCCGCCGGCAATGCCCCAGAAGCGGCCGGAATTGACCACGACCGGCAGGACGGGAACGCCGAGCTTGGCATAGATCATCTCGACGCCGCGCCTGAAGCTGATCGGCTCGTCCGGATCCTTGCGCGTGCCCTCGGGATAGACCAGCACCGGCCGCCCTTCGGCGATGGCGGCACGCGCCCCGTCGATCATCCGGCGCAGCGCCTGAGTGCCGAGGTCGCGGTCGATGGTGATCATCGGCTGCCGCCGCAGGTACCAGCCGAATACCGGCACGCGCAGCAGTTCCTTCTTGGCGACGATGGCGACATTGGGAAACAGCACGTTGGAGGCGAGCGTTTCCCAGGTCGACTGGTGGTTCATGACGATGATGCAGGGACCGTCGGGCCGGTTTTCCCGCCCTTTTTCGACGTAGCCGAGCCCGACGACGCGATCGAGCAGGACCAGCGTGCCGCGCACCCACAGCCGGGAAATGCCACGCACGATGCGTTTGCTGTGGCCGATCATCAGGACCGGAATGAGCAGGCCGAACACGGCCGTCCACAGGCCGAACAGGATATCGAACGTCTTCGAGCGGATCGTCGTCATCATCTTGCGGATCTGGTTTGCCCTGTTCGCCCGCTCATCTCGGCGGCGAATTGGTCAAGGGCAAGGCGGTCCCGCGCTGGAGCGGGACGCCATCATGGCAATGCGGGAGGCTTATTGGCCGGCGTCGATGGTGATCTCGGTCAGTGCCTGCGCCTCCAGGCCATGCTTTTTCAGGAGCGCCAGATAGGTGCCGTTGGCGACCAGGCGCTTCAGGGCTGCCGCGACCGCGTCGCGCAGGCCGGGATTGCTGCGCGGAAAGGCAAGCCCCGACAGGTTGCGCGCGATCGGCGCGCCGATGGCGACGAAGGTGCCCGGGTCCTGCTGCCTGAGATAGGCGACATATTCGGCGCCGAGCAGCGCGGCATTGGCGCGGCCCTGCTGCAGGTCGGCCCGGCTCGCCGCGGCTCCCGCCGTGCCGATCACCTGCATGGGCGGGCGGCCGGCGGCGACGCAATGGGTTTCGCTCCAGGCCTGGGCGGTCGGGAAATAATTGGTGGTGCGCGGGGTTGCGATCGTCTTGCCGCACATGTCGAGCGGCGTCGCGATGCCGCCCGACTGCCGCGACGTGGTGAAGATCTGCGGGCCGGTGGCGATATAGTCGACGAAGCTGAGCTTCTCGCGCCGCGCGGGCAGGTCGGTCATCGAGCTGCCGCTGAAATCGACACGGCCGGCATTGATGCCGGTGATGAGCTGCTCGAACGTCATCTCCTCCCACTGGATGGTGACGTTCAGTTCCTTGGCGATGGCGGTGACGAGGTCGACATTGAGGCCGCGGCGCTCATTGGTCGCCGGATCCTTGTAGGCCATCGGCGGGTAGGTGGCCTCGATGCCGACCCGGATCACGCCGGCGCTGCGGATCGCCTCCGGCAGAGGGATCGGTGCCTGGCTTTCGGCCGCGGCAGGCGCGACGTGGGCGAGGACCAGGAGAGCGCCGGCAAGGCCGAGGCGCGACAGGAACGGCGGCATGTCTTTTCCCCCAAGCGCCCGGGCGGTTCGTCCGCTCCGGGCAGGAGGCCCATGCTAACCGGAAGGCTGTCGCCGGGCCAAGTCCGGCGGCGTGATCACCGCCTGCGGCGCGCGTGGCCGGGCGTCCGATCGCCCGGCCGCGCCCGATTGCGGCCGGCGCGTCAGCCGCCCGCCGGCGACGGGGCCGAGGACCGGTTGTCGTCGCCCTTGGCGAGCCCCGCCGGCGGCGGCTCCCGATAGAGCACGAAGCCGACAATGCCCACCGCCGCGGCGAAGAAGATGTAGAAGACCGGGGCAAGCTTGTTGCCGGTGGACTGGACGAGCCAGGTGTTGATGAACGGCGCGAGCCCGCCGAACAGCATGACCGCGAGATTGTAGACCAGCGAGACGCCGGTCGAACGCAGGCGGACGGGGAAGATCTCGCTCATCGCGGCCGGGGCCGGGCCGGCCAGCATGCCGAGCAGCAGCGAGGTCGCCTGCAGCCAGTAGAGGTTCTCGACCGTCGGATTGGCGACGAGCCGCGACAGCATGAAATAGAACAGGATGCAGTAGAGGATGACCGAAGGCAGCAGCACGTTGCGCCGGCCGATCTTGTCGGACAGCCAGCCGGAGAACACGACCACGACCGCATTCAGGGCGCTGAACACGATGAGCCCGAACTGCGCGTCGGCAAGCTTCAGCTTCAGTTCGGTGACGGCATAGGTCGTGATGTAGACGCCTGCGACATAGTTGATGGCGGTACCGACCGCGATCATGCAGAAGGCGGTGACCAGCTCGCGCGGATATTGCCTGATGACGTCGGACAGGGGCGAATTCTCCACCGTGCCGCGCGTTGCCATCAGCGCCTTGAACTCGGGCGTCTCGTCGATGGCGCGGCGCAGGTAGAAGCCGACCGGCCCGATCAGCACGCCGAGAATGAAGGGCACGCGCCAGCCCCAGCTGTCGAAGGCCTCCGGCGACAGCCGCGAGGACAGCGTGAAGGCGAACGAGGCGCCGATGGCGAAGGCCAGCATCTGCGAGACCATCTGCCAGGAGCCGTAATAGCCGCGCCGGCCCGGAGGGGCGAATTCGATCAGCATGGCGCTCGCGCTGCCGAACTCGCCGCCGGCCGAGAAGCCCTGGATCAGGCGGGCCAGCAGCACGCAGATCGGCGCGGCGATGCCGATCGCCTGGTAGGTCGGCAGGATGCCGATCAGGCCGGTGCCCACCGCCATCATCATGATCATGACGATCATCGCCCGCTTGCGCCCGTTCTTGTCGGCATAGATGCCGAAGACGAGGCCGCCGATCGGCCGGGCGGCGAAGGCGATGCCGAAGGTGGCAAACGTCAGCAGCAGCGAGTTGGAGGGATTGTCGGCCGGGAAGAAATGCTTGGCGATGACGCCGGCGAACAGGCCGAACACCGTGAAGTCGAACCATTCGAGCGCATTGCCGATGGTCGAGGAAATGACCACGCGACGGCGCATCTCCGCGCTGACCTGCGGGGGGTTCGGGGCAGTCATGGCGTTCTCCGCTGGGCGATTTTCGGGGCAGAGCGTTCTACCCTGGCCATGAATCTGCCCCGGCCATGAAAGTGTCAACGGTATGACACACCCCCGGACGGGGGATAAGCTGACGCGTTAGGGCATGCCTGCAATGCGGCGCCTGGCGCGCCGGCCCGCCGCCGGCTTATTCGCTGGCCAGCACCGTGTTGCGCACGATCGGGTAGATCTGGCTCTCCCAGCGCCGGCCGCTGAACACGCCGTAATGGCCGACGCCGGCCTGCATGTGGTGGCGCTTGCGGAACGGCTTGAGACCGGTCAGCAGGTCGTGCGCGGCGGCGGTCTGGCCGAGCGCGCAGATGTCGTCGCGTTCGCCTTCCACCGTCAGCAGCGTCGTGCGGGTGATCGCCGCCGGGCGCACCGGCTGGCCGCGATAGGTCATCTCGCCCTTGGCGAGCAGGGCGCGCTGGAACACGCGGTCGATGGTCTCCAGGTAGAATTCGGCGGTCAGGTCCAGCACCGCGAAATATTCGTCGTAGAAGGCACGGATCGCGTCGGCCTTGGCCTTGTCGCCGGCGGCGATATGGCCGTGCAGGTCGAGATGGGCCCGGACGTGCCGCTGCGGGTTCATCGCCATGAAGGCGATGACCTGCAGGATGCCCGGATAGACGCGGCGGCCGGCGCCGGCATGGGGCAGCGGCACGGTCGAGATGAGGCGGTCCTCGAACCAGGAATAGGGATGGCTGAAGGCGAGCGTGTTGACCCTCGTCGGGTTGATCCGGACGTCGACCGGGCCGGCCATCAGCGTCAGGCTGCGCGGCTGCGCGGGATCGCCGGCCTCGGCCATCACCGCGCCCGCCACCAGCGCCTGCACGCAGGGCTGGCAGACCGCGACGACATGGGCGCCGGGCCCCAGCACCTTGAGGAAGGTGACGAGGTGCTCGACATAGTCGTCGAAGCCGAAGGCGCCCTCGTCACAGGGAATGTCGCGGGCATTGTGCCAGTCGGTCAGGTAGACGTCGTGGTCGGACAGCAGGGTCTTCACCGTGTGGCGCAGCAGCGTCGCGAAATGGCCCGACAGCGGCGCCACCACCATGACGCGCGGCTGGGTGACGCCGCTGTCCTTGCGGAAATGAAGGAGCGTGCCGAAGGCGGTGCTGTGCACCGGCCGCTCGGTGACAGCGACCTCGCGATTGCCGATCCTGACGCTGTCGATGCCGAAGGCCGGCCGGTGATGGGTGAAGGCGGCACGGGCGGTCAGCTCGCAGGTTGCCAGGAACTCGCGGCCGAGGCGCAGCTCCATGCCCTCGATGGCCGGCCCGCAGGCCGCCAGGATCCAGCGCGCCATGGTCTGCGCCGGCGCGAACAGCCGGCGCTGCGCTTCGAAGGCGTGGTACATCATCGGTCCACCCGCTGCGCGGTCCCCGGACGGGCGCGTCCTCGAAAAAAGCTAGTGTACTTTTTGCTGCGCTGCGAGATAATTCTTGCCACGCATTGCTGCAGCACGGCGGCGGCGGTCTCCGGCGGGGGTGACGATGGCGAAGGCGCAGCTCACCATTTCCAGCAGGAACTATTCGTCCTGGTCGCTGCGTGGCTGGCTGCTCTGCCGCCTGGCGGGGCTCGACTTCGACGAGGTCCAGGTTTCGATCGACGATCCGGACGCGCGTGCGGAGCTGCTCTTGCTGTCGCCGTCCTTCCTCGTGCCCTGCCTCACCGACGAGGGCGTGACAATCTGGGACACCTGGTCGATCGCCGAATATCTCGCCGAGCGATTTCCGCAGGCCGGCCTGCTGCCGGCGCCGGTCGCCGCACGTGCGCATTGCCGCTCGGTGTCCGGCGAGATGCATTCCGGCTTCCACAATCTGCGCTCGGCGCTGCCGCTGAACCTCAAGAACCGGTTTCCCGGATTCAAGGTCTGGGCCGGCGCCCAGCCCGACATCGATCGCATTGCGGCGATCTGGCGCGACTGTCTTGCCACCTACGGCGGGCCGTTCCTGTTCGGCGTGCGGCCAACGGTCGCGGATGCCATGTATGCACCGGTCTGCGGCCGCTTCACCAGCTATGACGTTGCGCTCGCGCCGGTCGAGGCCGGCTATTGCCGCGCCATCATGGACTGGGCGCCGATGCGCGAATGGATCGCGGCCGCGGCGCGCGAGCCGGATGAGCTCGACGAGCTGGATGTGGAATTCTGACGGGGGCCGGAAGGTCCTCTTGCCTTGAAGCCAGGAATGGAACATAACGAGAACATACGCGCCGCAGGATTCACATCTGCCGGAGCGCCTTTCCGGCGCCCCGGGGCGGCCATGGTTGGGCCATGTCGGCCCGCCATCACGCTGCGGCGCACAACAGCTAGGGGATCGGCAAACGATGAGCGGCAAGCGATCCGTCGCCCTGGTCGACGATGAACGGCTGCTCGCCGCGCTGAACGAAGCGCGGCGCGAATGTCTGCGGGCGCTCGATGTGCTGCCGTTGCATGGCGCCGACTATCGCACTGTCGAGGGCGTCGCGGCGGCGATCGAGGATCTCGCCGGGATTCTGGCCGGCGCCCAGGGCTTTTCAGCGCCGGCCCATCAGCGACGCGCCGGCGGCGCGCGCTGACCGGCCGCGCCCCTCAGCGCGCGATACGGGAGAGCGCCGCGGCGGTTGCCTGTTTGAGCAGATCGACCATCCGGTCGATCTCGGCGCGCGAGATGATGTAGGGCGGCGCCAGGATGACATGGTCGCCGTTGTAGCCGTCGACCGTGCCGGGCGAGGGATAGCAGAGCAGCCCGCGGGCGAACGCTTCCTCCTTCACCTTGGCCTGCAGGCCGAGCTCGGGCGCGAACGGTGCCTTGGTCTCGCGGTCGCGCACATATTCCAGCGCCACGAAGAAGCCGCGGCCCCTGATGTCGCCGACATGCGGGTTCTGGCCGAAGGCTTCGCGCAGCGCCCCCATCAGGTAGTCGCCGTCGCTGCGGCATTTGTCGACGAGGCCGTCGCGCTGGATCACCCGCTGGACGGCCAGGCCGGCGGCGCAGGCCGCGGTATGGCCGGAATAGGTGTGGACGCTGGCGACCGTACCGAATGTGTCGGCAATGGTGCGGTAGACCTCCTCGGTCATCAGCGCCGCGCCGAGCGGCGCATAACCGCCGGCGAGGCCCTTGGCCGTGTACATGATGTCGGGCGCGACCCCGTCATGGGCCAGCGCGCGCCAGGTGCCGCACCGGCCGACGCCGCACATGACCTCGTCTGCCACCATCAGGATGCCGTAGCGGCTGCAGATCTCGCGCATCCGCGCGGCATAACCTTCCGGCGCCGGCACGGCGCCGCCGGCTGCCCCGACCACCGGCTCGAAGAACAGCGCGGCGATCCGCTCGGCGCCGATGCGGTGGATCTCGCGCTCGAACTCCCGCGCCAGGTGCTCGGCGAGATCCGCCTCGGCCACGCCCGCCGGCGGCCGGTAGGCATTGGCCGGCGAGAGATGCGTCACCTCCATCAGCGCGCCGGCATAGGGTTTGCGGCGAGCGGGGTGTCCCGACAGCGCCAGCGCGCCGAACGTGTAGCCGTGCCACGACTGGCGCCGGGCGAAGAAATGGGTGCGGCCGGAATGGCCCCGCGCCACGTGGTATTGCAGCGCGATCTTCATGGCCGTCTCGGTCGCTTCCGAGCCACCGGAGACGAAACTGACGCGGCTCATGCCGCCGCCGGCCTGTTCGAGGATCGCCTCGGCGAGCGCGTCGATCGGCTCGGAGGTGAAATTGGCCGAATAGCCGAAGGCCAGCCGGTCATACTGGGCCTTGATCGCCTCGATCACCTCGCGATGGCCGTGGCCGAGGCAGAACAGGGCCGGTCCCGAGGACCCGTCGAGGTAGCGCTTGCCCGTCTCGTCGATGACATGCACGCCTTCGCCGCCGACCGCCTTCGGCAGCCTTTGCCCGCTGCGATGCTGGTTGAGCCAGCGGTGACCGCCATCCTCCATGATGCTCCCTCCGGTTGTCGGCCCGTTCAGTGGGCCTTGTCGAGCCATTCCGCATAGTCCGGCACCGCGCCGGCAAGGTCGTAGCGCGGCTTGAAGCCGGTCGCCGCCTGCAGGCGGATGAAGTCGCTCGGCCGTCGGTCGGCCGGCTGCAGGAAGCGGATATTGGGATCGTCCTCGCAGATCCGGTAGCTCCAGCCGGGCCGGCGCGCCGCCAGCGCTTCGCAGAAATCGAGCGCCGAGAAGACTTCCGGTCCGCCGAGATCGAAGACCGGCGGCGGGCTCGGGAATTTCTTGTCGATCAGCGCCACCAGCGCGGCGGCGGCGTCGCGCGAATAGAGCCAGCCGCCGAAGCCCGGGCGGGACAGCCGCACCTCCTCGCCGCGCTCGGCCAGCGCGACGATCTGGGCCTGGGGCGAGAGCGTCTCGCGCACCGCGGTCGGCCGCTCGAACGGACCGTAGACCGCGGCGAGGCGAACGATCGGCAGACAGAGGCCATAGACCGCCGCGAGGCGCTGCGCCACCTGCTCCGCGGCCAGCTTGGTCGTGCCGTAGAGGCCCGAAGGGGCCGGGCGGTCGACGCGGGCATCGAACCGGCCCTCGCCATTGGTGTCGAGCGGATAGACGCTGACCGAGGAGGCGAGGATCACCTTGCCGATGCCCATTTCATGGGCCGCCTTGAGCACGGTCGCCGTGCCCGCGACATTGACCGCGACCACCTCGTCCGGGATCGCCGCCTCCAGCCGCGGTCCGGCGGTCACCGCGGCCGCGTGGATCACAGCGGTCACCTTTTCGGCCGCCATCGCCGCCTTCACGGCCGCGCCGTCGCGCACGTCGGCGATGATCACGCTCGCCTGCGCGGGCAGCCAGCCTTCCGGTGCCGGATCCGCGGCATAGACGACCGCGCGCCGCCCCATCCGCGCCAGGTGATCGGCGACCGCCGCGCCGACGAAGCCTGTGCCTCCCGTGATCATGATCGTCATAGCGCACCCGTCCCGATCGACCGATCCCCGTTCGCTCGTAGCGCCGGTGGGAGAGGTTGGCACCGGGAGGGGAGCGGCGAAAGGGCAGGGCCGTCATTCCAGTCCTGCCGGAACTGGGCGGATGGCAGTCATGCCGCAGCAGGGCGGCTCGCGTCCAGACCTTAGCCAAGGCCGGCTTCGTTGCTTGTGCTAGGCTCCGGCCGCTTTTCTTCGGACCGAACCGCCGATGTCTCTCACGCTGCGCCAGATCGAAATGTTCCGTGCCGTGATGACGGCCAAGAGCTTCGTCGGCGCGGCGCGCATCCTGCGCGTTGCGCAGCCGACGGTCACCAATGTCATCGCCCGGATCGAGGACAAGCTCGGCTTGCCGCTGTTCCAGCGCCAGGGCGGCCGGATCTACCCGACTGCGGAGGCGGCGGCCATTCTGGCCGAGATCGATCGGGCGTTCGTCCAGCTCGAACAGGCGGTCGGCCGCGTCGACAGGGTCGCGCGTCGCGAAACGGCCATGCTGCGGCTTGGCGCAGCGCCGAGCGTCGGCCGCCGACTGGTTCCCGAGGTCCTGAACACGCTGCTCGCTGAGCATGGCGGGCTGACGGTGCATCTGGAAATCCTGTCGGTCGCGCAGGTGCTCGACTACGTCCTCAACGGTCCTGGCGAATGTGCCGTTTCGATCTTTCCCATCGCGCATGGCGCCGTGCGCAGCAGCCGGGTCGGCAATGCGCGGCTCGTCTGCCTCGTCCCCTGCGACATGTCCGACCGTTTCGGTGCGACGGTGGAGCCGATCGCGCTGGCCGGGCAAACCCTGATCGCATTCGAGCCGCATACCGTGCATGGCCAGGTGATGGCGCGTTTCCTCGATCCGGCCTCGGCTATCCCCCGCCGCACACATCTCGTCCGTTTTGCGGAAAGCGCGGTCGGGCTCGCCGAAGCCGGTCTCGGCATCGCGCTCGTCGATGAATTCTCGGCTTTGTCGGCCGACCGGGCGCGGGTGGCGGTGCGGCAGGTGGCTTTCCCGCCCGCCTTCGACATCTTTCTGCATGTCAATCACGAGCGGCCTGTCAGCCATTTCACGGAGCTGTTCGAACGCGCGTTGAGCCGCCGGCTCGCCCGCATCGCCGCTGCCGAGCCCTGCACCGTCGTCGGGGGCGCGGGCCGATAGCGCCTGGCTATGCGGGGCGGCAGCATCTGTGCTTGCCGCCGTCGGCCTCATCGCCGCAAGAACCGGAACCAAATCGGCAGGCAATCGGGGATCCGCGATGATAGGACGATCGGAAGGCGACATCGCCAGCTTGGATCCGATACTTGCGGTCGAGCGGCTCGGCGGGGCGACCAGCTTCCTGTTTCAGCGCTTCGATCCGATGACGCGCCGGCTTTGCCGGACGGTGGCCGGCCTTGAGGTCGAGATCATCGGCGCGGATGTGGATTTTGCGGCGGCGTTGCGTCGCGGCGAGCCGCGAGGGGAGCCCGATCGCGACAGCTTTCCCTGCTTCGTCTTTGCCGGCTTCGAAACGCTGGTCGGCCGGGAGGCCGTCGCAGCCGCGCTGCCCGGTCACCTCATCCTGCGCGTCGTCGAAGGCCTCGATATCGATCATCGCGTTGGCGCATTGAGGCTGATCAGCCAGGATCCGGCCAGGCTCGGTATGAAGCTGGCGACGCTTGGCGCGGCCCGCGATGGTGACGGACCGGCTTTCATCGACGCGAGCGGCACCGTGCCGCGGGGGCATGTGGACGGGCCTTTCGACGGCTGGGTCGCCGACATGGATCCCGCCGGTCACGCGCGCCGGGTCGACGCTGTCAAAGACGCAGTGGCGACCGGCATGATCGAAGGCGCCGTGCTGTCGGTCGGCCTTTCCCGTCCGACTGCCGCCAGCCCCTTCGCGCTCTATCGCGCCTTCGCCGCGGCAAACCCGTCACCATACGGCTTCGTGCTCAACCATGGCGGCGCTGCGCTTGTCGGAAGCTCGCCGCTGGCGTTCCTCGATCTCAGCGGCCGGCGGCTGCACCTGGAAACCGATGCCGGCACGCGTCCGGTCACCGGCGATGCTGCGCGCGATGCCGCGGCGGCCGAGGATCTCCGGGAAAATCCCAAGGATGCTGCCGAGCATCGCGTGGTGGTCGAGGCCGAGAGGGAGGCGCTTGCGACGATTGCTCGCGATGGTCGGGTCGATCGTGTCGTCGATCGCGAAGTGCGGCGCTTCTCGCACGTCATGCATCTCTATTCGGCGCTCGAAGCCGAACTCCCGGAGGGATGCGATCTCGCTGATGCGATCCTTGCGCTCGCCCCGGCTGCGGCCGTCTCGGGATGGCCGAAGCGCGCTGCGGCGCAGCTCGGATATGAGCTCGAGGGCACATCGCGCGGTCCTTACGGCGGCATTGTCGGCCTTGTCGAGCCAGGGCGGGCCGACCTTGCGGTGGTCATCCGCTCGCTCTGGCTGGCCGAGGGCAGGGCCGCGCTGCGCGTCGGCGGCAAGATCGTCGCCACCTCGTCTGCCGGCGACGAATATCGCGAGGCTCTGGCCAAGGCGCGCTTCCTGGTCGAAGGTGTGGCGCATGCGGAGCGGGTTGCGTCCGGCTGACCGCGTCCGCCATCGCCGGACGGTTTCGGCATCGACATCCCCGTCAGGCGTCGCGGTTGCAATTCCAGCCGAAAGCGTCGAGCCTTCGGGGCCGATAGCGGAGAGCCGTGACATGTCGAAAGTCAGGATCGCGGTGGTCGGCGCCGGCGTCATCGGCAGGGCCCATGCCGATGTCATCACGGCTGGACAGGTGGCCGAGCTCGCCGCCGTGGTCGATCCGACCGCGGCGGGCAGGGAGACCGCCCAACGCCATGGCGTGCCCTGGTTCGCCGACCATGCCGCCTTGCTCGCGGCCGGCACGGTCGATGCGGCCATCGTCGCCACGCCCAACCAGGCCCATCTGCCGGTTGCGCTCGGCTTCATCGAGGCGGGAGTTCCGGTGCTCGTCGAAAAGCCTATCGCCAGCACGCTGGCCGAGGCTCGGGACCTGACCGCGGCGGCGGAGGCGGCCGGCGTGCCGGTGCTCGTCGGCCACCATCGCCGGCACAATCCGGTCATTCGCCGCGCGCGCGATCTCGTGCAATCCGGAGCGCTCGGGCGGCTCGCCTCGGTCGCGGTCCTGTCGACCTTCCTGAAGCCCGACAGCTATTTCGAACTCGACTGGCGCCGGCGCGCCGGTGGCGGTCCGGTCCTGATCAACCTCATCCACGAGATCGACCTCATCCGTTTCGTCTGCGGCGAGGTGGAAGCCGTCCTGGCGGTCACCTCCAACGCGATCCGCGCCTTCGAGGTCGAGGACAGCGCCGCGGTGATCCTGCGGCTCGCCGGCGGAGCCCTCGTCACGGTGACGCTGTCCGACGCGGCCGCGGCGCCATGGAGCTGGGACATGTCCTCGCGCGAGAGCCGGCTCTATCCGGAACTGCCGGCGAGGGTGAACTCGCACTATCTTGCGGGCACGAAGGCCTCCCTGACCCTGCCGCATCTCGATCTCTGGCATTACCCGGGCGAAGCCGGCTGGCACGAGCCGATCGCGCGCGAGACCGTGGCGGTGGAGCGGGCCGATCCCTATGCCGAGCAGATCCGGCATCTCTGTGCCGTCGTCCGCGGCGAGGAGCAGCCGGTGATCTCGGCCGCCGACGGCACGCGCACGCTGGAGGTGACCCTTGCCGTGCATGCGGCGGCCAGGACGGGGGCGCCGGTGGTGCTCGACCGGGTGGCCGGTGCGTAGCGGCCGTATCCGGGCGAAAAAGCTTATGGCGGTCCACTACCGCGACAATGCGGACTGAACATCGGTCAGCGCAAAGTCGTCGCCGACATACAGAAGTGGGGCCGCATGCCGTTTGGCGAGGGCATAAGCAAAGCAGTCGCCGAAGTTCAGGCCGCCCCGCGTTCCGAATCCCTTGCCATAGTCCAGACGCGCTCTCATCGCAGCACGCGCGAGGCTTTCATCCGTAGGGGCAATGGCAATGCGGAAGTCGGCTAGAAGCGCGTCCGGATCGGCAATTGCCTCGTGCCGATCGCCATCCTTGATCCTGCCCGCCAAGATAGTGCCCGCCTCGACGTAATTCACCGCCGATATGAGGCGCGACGCATCGGTTTGGAGGGCGGCCATGCAGTCGAGCGCTTCCGCTTCCTCGAACATGATCGCAACGATGACGGACGCATCGACGATCATCATCGGGAGAAACCTGGCTCCTTGGGCGTGCTGCCGACCGCTTCATCCCATTCCTGTTTCGTGACCGGGCGACGGTCGTAGCGGTGGGAGCGCGCACGGACGAAAGCCTTCATGCGCGAAACATAGTCAGCCTGCACTTCCTTCTCGGCGCGCAGCCGTTCCAGCCGCTCGCGCATGGCCTGCGTGATGGCATCCGTCATGGCTTCGCCCGTCAGGCGGGACAATTCCCGCGCCAGCCGGTCCGCTTCCTCGGTCTTGATGCTCAGTCCGAACGTTCAACAGTGACGGTCGAAATACCGGATCGTCATCGTCACCGGAACGATTTTCGGCGCGTCTATCCGATGCTCGGGCGGTTGGCGCTCCGTAATGTTCCAGGACAGGCTCAGCTCGCCGCGGCGGCTTCGCGCTGCACCGCGCCGGTGCCCGCCGCAAGGGCCGCGACCGCCGCATCGACGCCGCCGGCGCCGTGGGGAATGTCGAGCGCCTTCAGCGCGGTCTCGATGGCGCCCAGCGCGCCGATCACCATGGCCGCGTTGACATGGCCCATATGGGCGATGCGGAATGCCTTGTCGGCAAGCTCGCCGATGCCCGAGCCGAGCGTCACGCCGCAGACCTTCTCGGTGAATTCGGCGATCCGCGTGGGCGCGACGCCCTGGACGAGCACCGGCGTCACCGAGGCGGCGCGCTGGCCGGGCTCGGTGACGTTGAAGCCTAGCACCTGGCCTTCCGCCCAGCGGCCGACCGCCGCATGGGTCGCCTGCGCCAGCAGGGCGTGGCGCCGCCAGACGGCCTCGAGCCCCTCCTCGAAGATCATGTCCAGCGCCGCCCTCAGCGCGAACAGGTGGTGCTCCGGCGGCGTGCCGCAATATTTCATGTAGTGGGGCGGCTGCTGGCGCGCCGTCCAGTCCCAGTAGAGGGTCTTCATGCCGGCCCTCTCGTGGGCCGCATGCGCCTTGTCGTTGGCGGCGACGAAGGCGAGGCCGGGAGGCGTCATCAGGCCCTTCTGCGAGGCCGACATGGCGACATCGACGCCCCAGGCGTCCATCTCGAACGGCATGCAGGCGACGGAGGCGACGCCGTCGACCATGTAGAGCGCCGGATGGCCGGCCGCGTCGATCGCCTTGCGCACGGCGGCGACGTCGTTGACGACGCCCGAGGCGGTGTCGATCTGCACCATCAGCACGGCCTTGATCGCATGCTGCGTGTCGCGGCGCAGCCTGTCCTCGACGGCGGCCGGGTCGACCGATCCGCGCCAGGACCCTTCCAGCACCTCGACATCGGCGCCCATGAAGCGCGCCATCTCGCCCCAGCCGATCGCGAAGCGGCCGCTCGCCAGCACCAGCACCT
Source organism: Phreatobacter sp. AB_2022a (assembly GCF_026847585.1). NCBI lineage: Bacteria > Pseudomonadati > Pseudomonadota > Alphaproteobacteria > Hyphomicrobiales > Phreatobacteraceae > Phreatobacter > Phreatobacter sp. AB_2022a. Next base: position 196,943 of record NZ_JAPSET010000002.1, on the reverse strand, counting down.
TGTCGCCGCGCGAGAGCACGTTGCTGATCGCCGCTTCCCAGCCGCCATGGCCGTTGGCGGCGTAAATGTAGGTGCGCGCCTTGGTGCGGAACACGCGCCGGAGATCGTTGAGCAGGCCGTCGGTCAGGTCGACCATCGCGCCGGTATAGATCTCCTCGGCCGGCCGGATCATCGCCTGCAGCACCCGGTCGGGAATGTTGGTCGGGCCGGGGATCGCGAGCAGGGCGCGGCCGTTGGCGACAGTCATGAACAGCTCCTCATCGCCGCACGGCGGCGCCCGTGGCGCGGCGCGGAACGCGGCCGGTGACAGAAGGCACCCTTCTACCCGCGCCGGTCGCCGGCCGCCAGCCGCGCCGGATGCCGCGGGCGCAAGGCTCGTCCGCATTTCGCTCAGGGGAGGAGCTTCATGCCCGACCGCTGGTGGCGCGCAGCCCTGCCGCGGTCAGGCGGGACCGAGCGCCATGGTGATGCGCCGGAGCGTCCGGATGAAGTCGGCCTTCTGGTCGGCGCCGACGATCCGGTCGAGCTCGGCATCGTGCTCGGCGGCGCGGGCGGTCAGCTCGGCGAGCAGCGCCTCGCCCGCGGCGGTCAGCGTCAGCGTATAGCTGCGGCGGTCGTTGGCGGCGCGGTCGCGGTGCACCAGGCCGCGCTTGACGAGATCGTCGAGCGCCGGCGTCAGTGTCGACTTGTCCCGTCCGCTGGCCCGTCCGAGCGCGGTCTGGGTCAGGCCGGGATTGGCGCTGATCAGGGTCAGGATGGCGAACCGCCGCGGCTTCAGATTGGGGTCGCCGACCCGGGCGGCAAAGGCGCGGAACGAGGCTTCCTGGGCGAGGCGCAGGTGAAAGCCGACGAGGTTGCTCAAGGGGCCGAGGCGCACCGCATCGTCATCGGTCGCGGTTTCGGCAGCCGGCTGGGCCGGGCGTTTGGCCATGAGGTCCCCTGTCGCTCCTGTCGGCGCCGGCGAGGGGCCGCGCGCGGTCTGACGATCTTCAAATCGCATGGCGGATCGGTGCATGCAAGACCGTCTTGACATGGACTGTCGGATATCAAACTATCTTCTGCAACCGCCGGTGATCCCTGATGTACACAGCCTCGACCGCCTTTCTGGACGCTCTCGATGCCGCCGGCGTCAGCTATCTCTTCGTCAATCTCGGCAGTGACCATCCCGGCCTCGTCGAGGCGCTGGCCGAGGCGCGCGCCCATGGCCGGCGCGTACCGGCCGTGATCACATGTCCGAACGAGATGGTGGCACTCTCGGCCGCCCAGGGGCACGCGCAGGTCTCCGGCCAGGCACAGGCCGTCATCGTCCATGTCGAATGCGGCACGCAGTCGCTCGCCGGCGCCGTCCACAACGTCGCCAAGGCGCGCGTGCCGGTGCTGATCTTCGCCGGCGCCTCGCCGTTCACCCAGTTCGGCGAGATGACCGGCAGCCGCAACGAATTCATCCAGTGGATCCAGGACGTCCACGACCAGCGCGGGCTGGTGCGCGGCTACATGAAATACGACAACGAGATCCGCACCGGCCGCAACGTCAAGCAGCTCACCTGGCGGGCCCTGCAGTTCGCCCAGTCCGATCCCAAGGGCCCGGTCTATCTGATGGGTGCCCGCGAGGTCATGGAGGAGGAGGTGCCGGAGGTCGCGGCCGACGTCGCCGACTGGGCGCCCATCGCGCCGGCGGCGCTGCCGCCCGGCGCGGTCGGCGAACTGCTGGACGATCTGAAGCGGGCGCGCCGGCCGCTCGTCGTCACCTCCTATCTCGGCCGCAATATCCGCGCGGTCGGCGCTCTGCAGCGCCTCGTCGGCCGGCTCGGCATCGCCGTGCTGGAATCGGTGCCGAACGCCGTCAACCTGCCGCATGACGACCCGATGTATCAGGGCTGCCAGTGGAACGAGCCGGTGCAGAACCCGCTGCTGGCCGAGGCCGATCTCGTCCTGGTGCTCGATTCCGACGTGCCGTGGATCCCCACCGTTTCCCGGCCGCGGGCTGATGCCCGCATCTGGCACATCGACGTCGATCCGCTGAAGGAGCAGATGCCGCTCTGGTCGATCCCGGCGCGGCGCGTGTTCCGCGCTCATGTCGAGACGGTGCTCGACCAGCTGAGCCACCTCGCCGATGCGATCGGGCTCGACGCCGGCCAGTTCGCCGAGAGGCGGTCCCACTACACCGCCCTGCACGAGGCGCGGCGCGTTCGGCTGCGGCGGCTGGAGGCAAGGCCGTCCGACAACCGGATCACCGCCGAATATCTGACCGCCGCCATCCGCGCCCATGTCGACGACGACACGCTGGTGCTGAACGAGGGCATCACCAACTATCCCGTCGTGGTCAACCACATCGCGCCGCGGCGCGCCGGGCAGATGCTCAATTCCGGCGGCGGCAATCTCGGCTGGGCCGGCGGCGCGGCGATCGGCGCCAAGCTCGCCGACCCGAAGAGAACCGTCATCGCCATGACCGGCGATGGGTCCTACATGTTCTCGCAGCCGTCCACCGTGCACTGGATGGCGCGGCAGTATCGCACGCCCTTCCTGCATGTCGTCTTCAACAACCGCGGCTGGCGCGCCCCGCGCTATTCGACGCTGGCCGTGCATCCGCAGGGCTATGCCAGCCGGTCCGACGATATCGGCGTCGCCTTCGATCCGCCGCCCGACTATTCGGCCATCGCCGCCGCCGCGGGCGGCGCCTTCGCCGCCAAGGTCGAGACGGCGGACGCGCTCGAGCCGGCCATCGCCGCCGGGCTCGATGCCGTGAAGCGCGAAGGCCGCGCCGCCGTGCTCGACGTCTGGCTGCCGCATCTCATGGAGGGGTAGCGGGCTCCGTCTCGAAGGCCCGATCGGTGGCGACCAACGATCGCCGGCGGGCAGGGGAAACGACAAGGGAGGATGACATGGTCCTGAATAGACGGGCCGCGGGCGGAATGCCCGGAACGAGCCTTGCGGCAGGGCGGATCGATCGCCGGCGGCTGCTCGAAGCGGGCCTTGGTTTCGGCACGGCGCTGGCGGCGCCGTCGCTTGCCCGCGCGCAAGGCTGGCCGACGCGCAATGTCCGCATCGTCGTGGCCTTTCCGGCCGGCGGCGCGGCCGACATCGTCGCCCGCCACCTGACCGACCGGCTGACCGCCGAATGGGGCCAGAACATCATCGTCGAGAACCGCGCCGGGGCCGGCGGCAATCTTGCCGGCGCGGAGGTCGCGCGCAGCGACCCCGACGGCCACACGCTGCTCATCACCTCGAGCTCGGTGGCGATCAACCACCTGCTCTATGCGCGCATGCCGATCGACAATTTCAAGGATCTCGCGCCGCTCACCATGGCGATCACGGTGCCCAACGTCCTGGTCGTGCCGGCAACCTCGCCCGACCGGTCGCTGCAGGACATCCTGGCGCGTGCCCGCGCCAATCCGGGCAAGCTCACCTTCGGCTCGGCCGGCATCGGCACCTCCATCCACATGGCCGGCGAGATGTTCAAATATCTCGCCAAGGTGGACATGGTGCATGCGCCCTATCGCGGCGCCGGCCCGGCCATGACCGATCTCATCGGCGGCCGGCTCGACATGATGATCGACACGCTCACCGTCTCGGCGCCGCAGATCCGCGGCGGCCAGGTGCGTGCGCTCGGCGTCACCACCGGGCAGGCGCTCGCCGCCCTGCCGGGCGTGCCGCCGATCGCCAGCGTCCTGCCCGGCTTCGAGATGCATTCCTGGTTCGCCTTCTACACGGCGGCGAAGACGCCGCAGCCCGTGATCGACAGGCTGACGGCCGGCCTCAATGCCGCGCTGCGCGATCCGGCGGTCACCGCCCGGCTCGCCGAGATCGCCTCGACGCCCGTCGCCACCGGCCCCGAGGCGCTCGCCGAGGCGATGCGCGAGGAGGAGAAGCTGTGGGCGCCGGTGATCAAGTCGGCCGGCATCAGGATCTCGGAATGACGGAGACGGGCCGCAGCGGGCGCGCAAGACGCCCTGGCGGCATCGAGGGGCAAGGCCGGACGACAGCGCCGGCACCTGTGAGGGAGGGACATCATGTCGGATTTTTTCAGGCCTGATCGCCGGGGTGTGATCGGCGGGGCTGTCGGCGGCCTCGCGGCGGTCGCGGTGCTTGGGACCGGTGCCCGCGCCCAGGGCACGGGACCGGTCAGGATCGGCTTTTCGATTTCCAAGACCGGGCCGAACGCCGGCGGCGCCAACGTCACGACGCTGCCGAACTACCAGCTCTGGGCGAAGACCGTGAACGACGCCGGCGGCCTGCGCGTCGGCAGTGCGCGCCGGCCGGTCGAGCTCGTCGAATATGACGACCGCTCGCAGTCCGAAGAGGCCGTACGCAACGTCGAGCGGCTGATCAACCAGGACAAGGTCGATATCGTCCTGCCGCCCTGGGGCACGGGGCTCAATCTCGCCGTCGGGCCGATTCTCAACCGCGCCGGCTATCCTCACCTGGCCGTCACCTCGGTCACCGAGCGCATTCCCGAGCTCGCCAAGCGCTGGCCCAACGCCTTCTTTTTTCTCGGCCGTTCCTCGGCCGCAGCGGAGGCGCTGGTCGCCAAGCTCACCGCGCTCACCCGCTCGAACGGCCTCGGCAAGACCGTCGCCCTCGTCTCGGTGCAGGACCAGTTCGGCATCGAGCTCGTCAATGTCGCGCGTCCCGCGCTGAAACAGGCCGGCTTCGAGCTGGTCATGGACCGCCAGTACCCGCTCGGCAGCCAGGACCTCGCGCCGCTCGCGGTCGAGGCGGCCCGGCTCAATCCGGAGGTGTTCATCGCCTTCTCCTATCCGCCCGACACGCTGGCGCTGACCGAGCAGGCCCGCATCGCCAAGCTCAATCCGAAGGTCTTCTACACCGCCGTCGGCACCGCCTTTCCGCTGTTCAAGCAGCGCTTCGGGGCGAATGCCGAGGGCGTCATGGGCATCGGCGGCGTCGACATGTCCAGCCCGAAGATCCGGGACTACGTCGCCCGCCACGTCCAGGCGGTCGGCCGGCCGCCGGACGGCTGGGCCTCTCCCGTCACCTATGCCTCGCTCGAAGTGCTGCAGCAGGCGATCGAGCGCATCGGCTCGGTCGATCGCGCCGCGCTGATCAAGGAGATCGGCAGCGGCACCTTCGAGACCATCGTCGGCACCATCAAGCTGAAGGACAACCAGCGCATCGAGCAGGCCTGGGTCGGCCAGTGGCAGGGCGACCAGTTCGTCGCCGTCGCCCCGCCAGGCCTTGCCGGCGTCGAGGCGGCGAAATTTCCGAAACCCGCCTGGTCGCAGGCCTGACGCGACGGGATCGCCAAGCGGCGCGGCGGCTCGCGGGCCGCCGCGGCAACAACGGGTTCTCCATGCATCTTGTCGATGTCGTACTGTCCGGCCTCGTCCTCGGCGGCATCTATGCGCTGATCGCGATCGGCCTGTCGCTGCAATATGGCGTCGCGCGGATCATGAATCTCGCCTATGGCGAATTCACCGTCGCCGCCGCCTTCGCCGCCTATGTCCTGTTCACCGCGGTCGGCATCAACCCGATCCTGGCGCTCGCCGTGGTGATGCCGGCCTCGTTCGCGGCCAACTGGCTCGTCTATCGCTGGCTGATGACGCCGCTGGTGCGCCGCGCGCCCGATGCCGGCGCGCTGGAGGTCGATACGATCCTGGCGACTTTCGGCCTGCTCTTCGTCGTGCAGGGCGTGCTGCTGGTGATCTTCGGCGGCACCTATTTCAGCTATTCCTATCTGGCCGTCCCCGTCGAGATCGTCGGCACGACCATGGCCGCCAACCGGCTGCTCGCGGCGCTCGTCGCGCTTCTGCTCGGCGCGGGGCTCTATCTTCTGCTCACCCGCACGCGCATCGGCACCGCGGTGCGGGCGGTCGCCGCCAGCCCTGCTTCGGCGAGCCTCGTCGGCATCGACACCGCGGCCTTCGCCGCCTTCGCCTTCGCCCTCGGCGGCGCCCTCGTCGGCGCCTCCGGCGTGCTCGTCTCGATGTTCCTCACCTTCAATGCTGCAATGGGCGTCGTCTTCACCATGAAGGCGCTGATCGTGGTGATCATGGGCGGGGTCGGCAACCTCCTCGGCGCGCTGGCCGCCGGCCTCATCCTCGGCCTGGCGGAGGCCTTCGGCGGCGCCTTCGTCGATACCGGCCTGACGCTCGCCATCAACTTCGCCCTGTTTCTCGTCGTGCTGCTGATCCGGCCGACCGGGCTCTTCGGCAGGGCGGCCCGATGAGGCACGACCTGAAAGCGCCGCTCGCCGTCATCGCCGTGGGGCTCGCGCTGGCGCCGCTGCCGCTCGTGCTCGACGCCTACTGGCAGTCGCTCGCCATCAACATTCTGATGTATGCCGCGCTCGCCACCGCCTGGGCGCTGTTCTCCGGGCCGACCCGCTACGTCTCGCTGGCCACCGTCGCCTTCTTCGGGCTCGGCGCCTATTGCATGGCCTTTCTCGGCGAGGCGCTGCCCTGGCCGGCCGTGCTCGCCGTGGCGGCCCTGGCCGGCGCGCTCGTCGCAGCGGTGGTCGGCCTTTCCACCCTGCGCTTGTCCGGGGTCTATTTCGTCATCTTCACCTTCGGCCTCGCCGAGCTCGTCCGTCAGCTCGTCACCTGGGCCGAAGCCAAGTTCGGCGGCACGGTGGGCCGGTTCATCTTTGTCGACATCAGCCAGCGCGACATCTATTGGCTGCTCACCGCGCTTTGCGTCACCGTCTTCCTCGCCGGCCTCGCCATCGGCCGCTCGCGGCTCGGCTGGGCCCTGCGCGCCATCGGCGAGGACGAGACGGTGGCGCGCCATGCCGGCGTCGACGCGACCCGCGCCAAGGTCGCCGTCTTCATCGTCAGCGCCACCTTCATGACGCTGACCGGCGCGGTCATGGCGCCACGCTGGACCTATGTCGATCCGACCATCGCCTTCAATCCGATCGTCTCGTTCCAGGTCTTGATCATGGCGCTGCTCGGCGGCGCCGGCCGGCTGTATGGGCCGCTGCTTGGCGTCATCCCGCTGGTCCTTCTGTTCGAGGTGCTTTCGGCCAATTTCCCGAACTATTTCTCGATCCTGCTCGGGACGACCTTCCTGCTGGTCGTCTATTTCGTGCCCGACGGCGTTTCCGGCCTGTTGCGCGGCCTTGCCGGCCGGCGTGCGAGCGCGGAGCCGCAGCCATGACCGCGCTCATCACGATCTCCGGTCTCGCCAGGGCCTTCGGCGGCCTGAAGGCGGTCGACGGGCTCGACGCCTCGGTCGGGCCGGGCGAGGTGGTCGGTCTCGTCGGGCCGAACGGCTCCGGCAAGACCACCGCGCTCAACCTGATCACCGGCAACCTGAAGCCCGATGCCGGCACCATCCGTTTCGACGGCCGGGCGATCGAGGCGGAGCCCGCCTATCGCATCGCCCGCGCCGGCATCGCCCGCACCTTCCAGCTCGTCCGCGTCATGCCTTCGCTGTCGATCGCCGAGAACGTCGCCGTCGGTGCCATGTTCGGCGCGGCGCCCTGCGCGCCGGCCGAAGCACTCGCCCGGGCCCGGCCGCTGATCGAGCGCGTCGGGCTTGGCGACCGTGCCGCCCTGCCGGCGGCGCGCCTCACCTATATCGACCAGAAGCGGCTGGAGCTGGCCCGCGCGCTCGCCGGCAGGCCGAAGCTGCTGCTGCTCGACGAGTGGCTCGCCGGCCTCAACCCGACCGAGCTCAGGGATGGCATCGCGCTGATCCGCTCGATCGCGGCGGAGGGCATCGCCATCATCATGGTCGAGCACGTGATGGACGCGATCCGCGCGCTGTGCGGGCGCTGCATCGTCATGAATGCCGGCCGCAGCATCGCTCAAGGTCCGACCGCCGCCGTGCTCGCCGAGCCGGCCGTCATCCGCGCCTATCTCGGAGACGACGATGCTTGAGGTCGGCGCGCTCACCGCGGCCTATGGGCCGCATGTCGCCGTCGATGCCGTCGACATCCATGTCGGAGCCGGGGAGACCGTCGCCATTCTCGGCGCCAACGGGGCCGGCAAGTCGACGCTGCTCAAGGTCATTGCCGGACTGACGCCGGCGGCCGCCGGCGCGCGCATCACGCTGAACGGCCGGCCGCTGGTCGGCCTGGCGCCGCACCTGATCGTCGAGGCCGGCGTTGCGCTGGTTCCCGAAGGACGCGGCATCTTCGCCGACCTGACGGTCAGGGAAAATCTCGGGCTCGGCGCCTTTCCGCGCCGCGCCAGGGCCGGCGAGACGGATAATCTCGACCGCGTTCTCGCGCTCTTCCCGCGGCTCGCCGAACGGCTCGGCCAGCGCGTCCATACCATGTCGGGCGGCGAACAGCAGATGGTCGCGATCGGCCGGGCCCTGATGTCGGCGCCCGTTCTCCTGATGCTGGACGAACCCTCGCTCGGCCTCTCGCCGCTGATGACGGCCGAGCTGTTCAAGGTGCTCGGCCGGGTGAGAGCCGCCGGCATGGCCATCCTCATCGTCGAGCAGAATGCGCGCCGCAGCCTGAAGCTGGCCGACCGTGCCTATCTCATCGCCAATGGCCGCATCGTCGGCCAGGGCCCGGCGGCGGCGCTTGCCGAAGATCCGAAGGTCGCCGCCGCCTATCTCGGCGGCCAAGCCTGATGCTTTGAACGAGCCCGAAGCCATGAAGGAGCTGCCATGAAACACGTCAACCTGATGATCGATGCCCGCGAGGTCGCGGCGAGCGACGGCCGCACCTTCGACCGGCTCGATCCGATGACCGGCGCGATCGCCTCGCGCGCGGCGGCCGCCGGCACCGCCGATGCCCGGGCGGCGGCGGATGCCGCCGCCGCGGCCTTCCCGGCCTGGTCGACGACCGGGCCGAACGAGCGGCGCGCGAAACTGCTCGCCGCCGCCGCGGCGCTGGAGGCCCGGGCCGAGGATTTCGTCCAGGCCATGCTGACCGAGATCGGCGCGACCCGCGGCTGGGCCATGTTCAACGTCTCGCTCGCCGCCGGCATGCTGCGCGAGGCCGGCGCGATGACGACCCAGATCACCGGCGACGTCATCCCGTCCGACAAGCCGAACAACCTGGCGCTGGCGGTCCGGCAGCCGGTGGGCGTCATCCTCGGCATCGCGCCGTGGAACGCGCCTGTCATCCTCGGCGTGCGCGCGCTCGCCATGCCGCTCGCCTGTGGCAATACGGTGGTGTTCAAGGCCTCGGAACTCTGTCCGGCGACCCATCAGCTGATCGGCGCGGTGCTGAACGAGGCCGGCCTGCCGCCGGGTGTCCTCAACGTCGTCACCAATGCCCCCGCCGACGCCCCCGCCGTCGTCGAGGCGCTGATCGCCCATCCCGCGGTCAAGCGGGTCAATTTCACCGGCTCGACACGGGTCGGCCGGATCATTGCCGAAACCGCGGCGCGCCACCTGAAGCCCGCGCTGCTGGAGCTCGGCGGCAAGGCGCCGCTGGTCATTCTCGACGATGCCGATCTCGACGAGGCGGTCAAGGCGGCGGCCTTCGGCGCCTTCATGAACCAGGGCCAGATCTGCATGTCGACCGAACGCATCGTGGTCGACGCCAAGGTCGCCGACGCCTTCGTCGCGAAGTTCGCCGCCAAGGCGAAGTCGCTGCCGTCAGGCGATCCGCGCGGCCAGGTCGTGCTCGGCTCGCTGGTTTCGACGGCCGCGGCCGACCGTGTCGTCGAGCTGATCGGCGACGCCACGGCGAAGGGCGCGCATATTGCCGCCGGCGGCACGCGTGAGGGTACGGTCATGCCGGCGACGATCGTCGACCATGTCACGCCGGCCATGCGCATCTATGGCGAGGAGAGCTTCGGCCCGGTCGTCTCGGTCGTGCGTGTCGGCGGCGACGAGGAGGCGATCCGGGTCGCCAACGATACCGAATATGGCCTGTCCTCCGCGGTGTTCTCCCGCGACATCGGCCGCGCGCTCGGGGTGGCGAAGCGCATCGAGGCCGGCATCTGCCACATCAACGCACCGACGGTGCATGACGAGGCCCAGATGCCGTTCGGCGGCATGAAGGCCTCCGGTTACGGCCGCTTCGGCGGCACGGCCGCGGTCGATGCCTTCACCGAGCTGCGCTGGATCACCATCCAGACCGGGCCGAGGCCCTATCCGTTCTGACGGACGCCGGCCGGCGGCGCGCGCAGGGGCTCCCTGCCGTGCCGCGGCTGGCCTCGTGGCCGCTCCCCGTTTAATCCTTTAGCGGGGCGAATGATAATCGCCCGGCGACAATGGTGCAGCGGGAGCAGCGGATGACCAAGGGATTGCGCAAGGGCCTGACCAGTTACGGCGATGCGGGGTTCTCGCTGTTCCTGCGCAAGGCCTTCATCAAGGCGGCCGGCTATTCCGACGACGCGCTGGACCGGCCGATCGTCGGCATCACCAACACCCACAGCGACTACAATCCCTGCCACGGCAATGCCCCGCAGCTCATCGAGGCGGTGAAGCGCGGCGTCATGCTGGCCGGCGGCATGCCGATGGTGTTCCCGACCATCTCGATCGCCGAGAGCTTCGCCCATCCCACCTCCATGTTCCTGCGCAACCTGATGGCGATGGACACCGAGGAGATGGTGCGCGCCCAGCCGATGGACGCGGTGGTGATCATCGGCGGCTGCGACAAGACGCTGCCGGCGCAGATCATGGCGGCGGCCAGCGTCGACCTGCCGACCATCGTGGTGCCGGTCGGACCGATGGTGGTCGGCCATCACAAGGGCGAGGTGCTCGGCGCCTGCACCGACTGCCGTCGCCTTTGGGGCATGCATCGCGCCGGCGAGATCGATGCCGAGGAGATCGAGGTGGTCAACGGCCGGCTGGCACCCTCGGTCGGCACCTGCATGGTCATGGGCACGGCCTCGACCATGGCCTGCGTCACCGAGGCGCTCGGCCTTTCCCTGCCGATGAGCGCCTCCATTCCCGCGCCCCATGCCGAGCGCATCCGCTCGGCGGAGGCGAGCGGCCGGCGGGCGGCGGAACTGGCCGTCGCCGGCGGGCCGCGCCCCAGCGAATTGCTGACGCCGGCCGCCTTCCGCAACGCCGCGGTCGTGATGCAGGCAATCGGCGGCTCGACCAATGGCGTCATCCATCTCTCCGCCATCGCCGCCAGGACGAAGCACCGGCTCGATCTCGACCTGGTCGACCAGCTTGGCCGAAAGGTGCCCGTGCTGGTCGACCTGAAGCCGTCCGGTGCCCATTACATGGAGCATTTCCACCATGCCGGCGGCGTGCCGAAGCTCCTGAAGCAGCTCGGCGATCTCATCGACGGCGCGGCGATGACGGTGTCTGGCAGGACGCTCGGCGAGATCGCCGCGGCGGCCGAGGACGTGCCCGGCCAGGACGTCATCCGGCCGCGCGACAATCCGATCAAGGCCGAAGGCTCGATGGCCATGCTCGGCGGCAATCTCGCCCCGCGCGGGGCCGTCATCAAGCAGGCAGCGGCAACCCAGCGCCTGCTGCAGCATACCGGCCGGGCGGTGGTGTTCGAATCGGTCGAGGACATGACCAATCGCATCGACGATCCCGATCTCGACGTGACGGCGGACGATGTGCTGGTGCTGCGCAATGCCGGTCCCAAGGGCGCGCCGGGCATGCCGGAGGCGGGCTACCTGCCGATCCCGAAAAAGCTCGGCCGCCAGGGCGTCAAGGACATGGTGCGCATTTCCGACGCGCGCATGAGCGGCACGGCCTTTGGCACCATCGTGCTGCACATGACGCCGGAATCGGCGGTCGGCGGGCCGCTCGCCCTGGTCCGGTCCGGCGACATGATCCGGCTCGATGTCGCCGGACGCCGCATCGACCTGCTGGTCGACGAGGCCGAGCTTGCCGCGCGTCGCGCCGCCCTGCCGCCGCCCGAGCGCCCGGCCTGGGCGAAGCGCGGCTACGCCCGGCTCTTCCACGACAGCGTGCTGCAGGCGGACGAAGGCTGCGACTTCGATTTCCTCGTCGCCGAGGACGGGGCGTGACGCGATAGGCGCGGAGGCGGCCGGGCGCCCCTGGATCCTGGCGAAAGCCTGTCCGGCGGGCCGCTCGCGCAAGACGCGTGAGGTGGCCGAGGTCAGCGGTGCGCCGGTTCGACCGGCACGAGGACACGCTCTATGGCGGTCGTCAGCGACGTCGTGCCGCGCCGGTGTTCGTTGCCGGCCTGGTGCACGATCAGGCCGTTGGCTATGCCCTCATACAGGCCGAGCAGCGCGCTCGCCACTTCGCCGGGCACGCCTTCCGCGGCGAGCAATGCGGCGCGGCGCTCCGGCGCGACGAACACCGGCGTGACCGGGCGGCCGAGAACGCTCGCGAAGGCCGCCGCCACGTCGCTGGCGCTCCACTCTGCGGGGCCGCCGAGCTCGACGATCCGCCTGCCGGTCCACGTCTCGCGAAGCAAGGCCGCCGCCGTGCGTCCGACATCGATGGTGCTCACCATCGGGATTTTCTGCGAAGGTTCGAGAAAGGTCGGAAGCGTGCTTTCCGATCTTGCCGCTTCCGCCACCTCGCCCCAGGTCTCGACAAAATAGCCCGGCCGCAGGAAGGCGGTCGCCGGGGCCACGCCGTCGAGCAGGGCTTCGAGCCGGTTGAGCGTCACAATGACGCCGGTGCCGGTGGCATGCTGCGCTCCGACCGACGACAGGACGACGGCCTTCGGCAGGGCCGCCCGCCGCGCCGCTTCGGCCAGCGCAGCGCCGAGTTCTTCCGTGCGGGCGTAAGGATCCCCCGCCACCGGCGGCGGATTGAGCAGGAAAGCGCCCGTGGCGCCGTTCAGCGCCGCGGCCATCGCGCTGATATCCTCGATGCGCGCGACGGCGACCTCCGCGCCGAGGGCAGACCATTTTTCGCCCTGCTCCCGGTGGCGCAGGACAACACGCACGGCTTCGCCGCTGCCGATCAAGGCGCGGGCGACCTCGCCGCCGGCCCGTCCGTTTGCTCCAAGCACGACATGCATGATGGCACCTCCATCCGTTGTTCAATGGCGAAAACGGATAGGTGTGGTCGTTCCATGCGTCCAATGCATGCTCTATATAGTCAAAATGCGCGAAGTGGATTTACGTGGGACCGATCTCAATCTGCTGGTGGTGCTCCAGGCGCTGCTGGACGAGAGGAATGTCACACGTGCCGCCCACCGGCTCGGCATGAGCCAGCCGGCCGCGAGCCGGGCGCTCGCGCGATTGCGTGCGCTGTTTTCGGATTCGCTGCTGGTCGATGGGCCCGGTGGCTATGTCCTGAGCGCCCGTGCCGAAGGGGCGCGGCCCGCGCTGCGCCGGATCCTGGCGGATGTCGGCGACATGCTGGAGGCGAACAGGTTCTATCCGGCTACCGCGACGGGGCGGATCCGGCTTCTCATGCCGGATCTGCAGGCCGTCGTGCTCGCGCCGCGCCTGCTCGCCCGCCTTGCGGGCGAGGCGCCACTGCTCGATCTCGATATCATCGCGCCGGGCGTGAACCCGATCGAAGCGCTGGAGCACGGCGCCGCGGATGCGATGGTGGCGCTGATCGACGAGGCGCCGGCTGGCATCCGGCGACGCCGTCTCTATGACGAAGAGCTCGTGACGCTCATGCGGGCACATCACCCTGCGCTCGCCGGAGACCTCACGCTCGATCGCTTCCTCGCGCTCGAGCATATCGTGGTCAGCGTTACCGGGGTCGGGTCCGCGCCGGTCGATGAGGCGCTGGCGCAAATGGGACGAACGCGGCGGGTGAGGCTGCGCGTACCGAACTTCTTCGCGGCGGTCGAGATCGCCGCGCGCTCCGACCTCGTCATGACCTTGCCGTCGAGCCTGGCACGCGCGGCCGCCGACATGAGGCGCTTCGTGTCGTTGCCGCCGCCCCTTGATCTCGAGCGTGTCACGATGAGCCTTGCCTGGCATGTGCGGCAGCAGGATGCGCCGCGGCATAGATGGTTGAGACGCGCCGTCGTGGCGGCCGCGATGGACATGCCGTCCGTCGCCGGCGCCAGGGGCTGAGGCCGAAAGGCGCGCTGTCGGTCGCATGGTGCCCGGGCGCGCACCTGAAGCGCGCCGCGAGCGCCGAGCGAGCTTCAGCTTCAAGCGCCTATTGGCCTCGAAGTTCGCCTCGGCCTCACCAAGGAAACGAGGCGAACGTCGGCGTCAGGGCAGGCGCGGCCGACCCCGACCTCAGGCGTCGAGGATCGGCGCGAAGCCGCCATAGACCATGCGCTTGCCGTCGTAGAGCCCGCCGCCGCCGTTCATGCGCTCGTCGGCCATGATCTTCTGCCAGCCATCGTCGCGGGCCTGCTTCGAGGGCCACTCGACCCAGGAATAGACGACGTTCTCGTCGCCTTCCGCTTTGACGGCGCCCTTGTAGTCGGTGACCTTGCCGTCCGGCACATCCTCGCCCCAGGCCTCGACCACGCGGCTCGCGCCATGCTCGACGAAGATCGCCTGCGCCCGGTTGGCGAGTTCCTGGTAGGCAGTCTTGTTGCTTTCGGGCACCGGCAGCAGCATCCCATCGATGTAGCCCGGCTTGATGCTACCCTTGCTGTCCACGATCGGGCTGAAGCCGCCATAGATCATGCGTTGGCCGTCGAACGGCATGCGCGCGCCCATGCCTTCGGCGCGCGGATCGGCCATGAACTTCTGGAAGGCCTCCTCGGCCACCGCCTTGCTCGGAAATTCGATCCAGGAGAAGACGATGACCTCGCCGGGCTTGGCCTTCACCGCGCGGTTGAAGTCGGTCACCTTGCCTTCGGGCACCGCGTCGCCCCAGGCTTCGACCACCCGCGTTGCACCGTGATCCTTGAAGATGACCGCGGCTTCGGTTGCGTGCTCCAGATAGGCGTCCTTGTTCGCAGCGGGGACTGCCGCGACGAAACCTTCCACATAGGCCATGACGTCATCCTGATGATTGTCGGGTCGGAAAGGCCCCCGGCGCCGCCTGGCGGGCCGCTTTGTGCTTGACGAGATAGGTTGATATCAACATATTTGATTCATGTCAAACGCCGTCCCGCTCGAAGTCACCCATCACGTCCGCGATCATTGCCTGTGCCTTGCGACGCAGCGGGCCGCGCGCTCGCTCGCCCGCCGCTTCGACGTGGCCCTGCGGCCGGTCGGCATCACCAGCGGCCAGTTTTCGCTCCTGATGTCGCTCAACCGGCCGGATCCGCCGCCGATCGGCTCGGTGGCGACCTTGCTCGCCATGGACCGCACGACCCTCACGGCCAACCTGAAGCCCCTGGAGCGGCGCGGGCTCGTGGTCCTCAAGGTCGACCCGGCGGACCGGCGCAGCCGCCTGCTGGCGCTGACTGCCGAGGGCAGGACACTGCTCGCCGCGGCCGTGCCGATCTGGCGCGACACCCACGCGGCAGTCGACGCGGAACTCGGCACGATCGACGGCAAGGGCCTGCGCACGGCCCTCGGCGCGCTCGCCTGACCATTCTCTGGTCGCCACCCCTTATCGCCTCTTGACGTCATCCCCGCTTGGCGCTGTTATTGACTAACTGGTTAGTTTAGACGGCAGGGGACGATGGCGGGCGATCAGACGAGCGGGCATGTCCGGGTTGCCGTCGATATCGGCGGCACCTTTACCGATATCGCGCTCACCACCGAGGACGGCCTCGTCCACGAGAGCAAGGTGTCCTCGACCCCGGACGATCCGAGCCGGGCCGTGGTCGAGGGGCTCGCCCAGCTCCTCGCCGAGCTCGGCATCGCGCCGGCGCGCGTCGCCGAGGTGCTGCACGGCACGACTGTCGGCTCCAACACCATCCTGCAGCGCTCGGGCGCCCGCACCGGCCTGATCACCACCCGCGGCTTTCGCGACGTCCTGGAGATCGGCCGCATCCGGATGCCCGACATGTTCGACCTCACCTGGGACAAGCCGAAGCCGCTGGTGCCGCGCCGCCACAGGCTCGAGGTCACCGAGCGGCTCGCCGCGGACGGCACGGTGGTCGAGCCGCTGGTCGAGGCCGAGGTGATCGCCGCCGGGCGCGCGCTGGTCGAGGCCGGCATCGAGGCGGTCGGCATCTGCTTCATCAACAGCTACCGCAATCCCGTCCACGAGCGGGCCGCCGAAGACATTCTCCGCCGCCATTTCCCCGATCTGCTCATCACCACCTCCTGCGCGGTGCTGCCGGAGATGAAGGAATACGAGCGCACCAGCACGACGGTGGTGAACGCCTATCTGCTGGCGGCGATGCGCGCCTATCTCCAGAAGTTGGAAGCGGGCCTGCGCGCCACCGGCATCGCCGCACCGATCCTGGTCATGACCTCCAACGGCGGCATGCTGGCGGCCGGCGCCACCTGCGAGAAGCCGGTCCTGGTGGTCGCATCCGGCCCGGCCGGCGGCGTGGTCGGCGCGGCAAGGCTCGGCCTTGCCCGCGACGAGCGCGACATTATCGTCTTCGACATGGGCGGCACCACCGCCAAGGCCGTGATCATCGAGGACGGCCGGCCGACCATGACCTCGGAATACGAGTTCCGGGACGGCATGTCGGCTTCCAGCCGGTTCATCAAGGCCGGTGGCTACATGCTGAAGGTTCCCGCCATCGACATTGCCGAGGTCGGCGCCGGCGGCGGCTCCATGGCCGGCATCGACAAGGGCGGCCTTCTCACCGTCGGGCCGCAATCGGCCGGCGCCGTGCCGGGCCCGGCCTGCTATGGCCTCGGCAACGACCGGCCGACCGTCACCGACGCCAATGTCGTGCTCGGTTTCGTCAATGCCGAGGAACTGGCCGGCGGGCGCCTGGCGATCGACCGGGCCCTGTCGGAACAGGCCATCGGTGAGCATGTCGCGCGGCCGCTCGGCCTCGATATGGCCGACGCCGCCCACGGCATCCGCCAGGTCGCCAACGCCGCCATGGCGCGGGCCGTGCGCGCGGTCACCGTCGAGCGCGGCCGCGACCCGCGCGACCTCACCCTCATGGCCTTCGGCGGCAATGGCGGCGTGCACGCGCCCGACCTCGCCCGTCAGCTCGGCATCCCCCGGGTGGTGGTGCCGCCGCTCTCGGGCATCTTCTGCGCAGTCGGCATGCTCGCCTCCGATGTCGAGCACACCGCCCTCGCCACCGTCACCCGGCCGCTCGCGGCCATGACGCCGGCCGAGCTCGCCGCCCTCAAGGCGGGCCTTGCCGCCGAGGTGGCCGGCCGGCTCTCCGGCGACGGCTATCCGCCCGAACGCCAGGCCTTCCTCTGGGAGGCGGACCTGCGCCACGAGGGGCAGGCGACGGAACTGCCCGTCGCCTTCGAGGGCGAGGATATCGGCGAGATCGCCGAGCGTTTCGTCGCCGAATATTTCAAGACCTACGGCTATCGCGACGAGACGCCGATCGAGCTGATGAAGCTGCGCGTCATCGGCCGCGGCCTGCGCGGCAACCGGCTGGATTTCGCCGCCATGACGATCGCCCACCGGCCGGGCGCCGCGAAGGCGCGCACCCGCGAGGTCGCCTTCGCCCGTGGCGAGAAGCCGGTGCCGGTCGGCATCGTGCCGCGCGCGGCGGTCGGCCGCGAGCCGCAGCAGGGTCCCCTGATCATCGAGGAATATGACGCCACCATCGTCGTGCCGCCGGATGCCCGCGTCCACCGCGACGCCATCGGTTGCATCGTGCTGGAATTCGGAGCCTGAGGATGAAAGTGGATCCCATCACCTTCGCCGTCATCAAGAGCGGGCTCGATTCGATCGCCGACGAGATGGCCTATACGGTGGTGCGCATCGCGCGCTCCGAGATCGTCAAGGACGTGATGGACTTCTCCGCGGCGATCTGCGCGGGCGACGGTCAGATGGTCGCCCAGGCCAAGACCATCGCCCAGCATCTCGGCGCGATTCCCGAGGCGATGGCCGCTGTGCTCGACAAGTTCGGCGACGACCTCGCCGAGGGCGACGTCGTGATCATGAACGACCCCTATCACGGCGGCATGCACCTGCCCGACATCTTCATGTTCGTGCCGATCTTCGCCGCCGGCCGCCGGCGGGCCTTCGCGGTGGTGATCTGCCACCACACCGATGTCGGCGGGCGGGTGCCGGGATCGAACGCTTCCGATTCCACCGAGATCTACCAGGAGGGCCTGCGCATCCCGCCGCTCAAGCTCTATGAGCGCGGCGTGCTCAACACGACCCTCGAGACGATGATCAAGATCAATGTCCGCGTGCCCGACCGGGTTTGGGGCGACCTCTCGGCCCAGTTCGCCGCCGCCCAGGTCGGCAGGCGCGGCATCGACAAGCTGATCCAGCGCTACGGCGCCGACGAGGTCGACGCCTATATGCAGGAACTGCTCGACTATGCCGAGCGGCTGACCCGCCAGGAAATCAGGACCTGGCCGAAGGGCACCTATCGCTTCACCGACCATATCGACGACGACGGCTTCTCGGACCGGCCGATCCCGATCAATGTCGCGATCACCGTGCGCGACGACGGCTCGCTGTTCGTCGACTATACCGGCTCCTCGCCGCAGGTGCGCGGCGCGCTCAATGCGACGCTCAGTTTCACCCATTCGCTGACCTATCTGAGCGTGCGCTGCGTGCTCGCCCGCGACATTCCGAACAATGTCGGCATGTTCCGCTGCGTCGAGGTCAGGGCGCCGGAGGCTTCCGTCCTGAATCCGGTCATGCCCGGGCCCTGCGCGGCGCGCGCGCTCACCGGCTACCGCGTCTTCGACACCATGCTCGGCGCGCTCGCCAAGATCGTGCCGGACAAGGTGCCGGCGGCCGGCGAGGGCGGCAATAGCGTCATCTGCATTTCGGGCCTCAGGCCCAACCGCCAGCCGTTCATCATCGTCGACATGATCTGCGGCGCCTGGGGCGGCCGGCCCGACAAGGACGGGCTAGAGGCGGTGACGAACGCCTCGCAGAACCTCTCCAACATGCCGGTCGAGGTGATGGAGGCCGAGCATCCCGTGCGCATCGAGGACTATGGCTTCGTCACCGACAGCTGCGGTGCCGGCCGCTGGCGCGGCGGCGTCGGCATCCGCCGCTCCTACCGCATTCTCGCCCCCGAGGCGCTGCTGCAGATGCGCACCGACCGGGTGGCCTTCCGGCCCTATGGCCTTGCCGGTGGCGAGCCCGGCGGCCCCTCGCGCAACAGCATGGAGGTCGACGGCGTCAGGCGCGACCTGCCCGGCAAGATCACCACCACCGTCGGCGCGAACACGCTGATCGTTCACGAGCAGGCCGGCGCCGGCGGATTCGGCGATCCGTTCGAGCGCGATCCGGCGCTCGTCCGCGAGGATGTGATCGACGGCAAGATCACCGCCGCCTTTGCGGCGCGGCATCATGGCGTCGTCATCGACACCGCGGGCGTTCTCGATCTGGCGGCGACGGCCGACGCGCGGGCGAACCGTTCCGCCATTGCCGAGGTCGCCTGACATGGCCGGCGCGGCGGTCAGGCCTGGAACCGGGGGCGTGCGTGACAAGATCACGCGCAACCCCGAGGCAAGCCGCGCCCGCATCCTCGAGGCCGCGCGCATCGAGTTCGTCACCCATGGCCTGAACGGCGCCCGCGTCGATCGCATCGCCGAGCAGTCGGGTGCCAACAAGAACCTCATCTACCACTATTTCGGCTCCAAGGAGGCGCTCTATCTCGCCGTCCTGGAGCGCATCTATGCGGGCCTGCGCGAGAGCCAGAAGGACGAGGACCTGCGCGGCCTGCCGCCGCTCGAAGGCATGCGCCGGCTGGTCGGCAACACGTTCGACCATTTCGTCGCGACCCCCGACCTGATCCGCCTGATGAGCGTGGAGAACATCCACTACGGCCAGCACCTGAAGCGCTCCGAGGCGATCCGGCCGCTCTATGGCCGCCTGCTCGACACGCTGCGCCAGATCCTCAGGCGCGGCCAGGCCGAGGGCGTGTTCCGCGCCCATGTCGACGAGGTCGATCTCTACCTCTCGATCTCGGGCCTCGCCTATTTCTTCCTGTCCAACCAGCACACCCTGTCCTGGCTCCTGGAGCGCGATTTCGTCGCGCCCGAGCGCATCGCGGGCCGGCGGCGGCATGTCGTCGAGATGGTGCTGAGCTATTTGACGCAAAGTTCGCCCGGAGAGGCGGACGGCGCAAAAAACCAGAGGTGAACGGAGAATGGACCATGAAGCGATTGGTGACGGCCACGCTGCTCGTTGCAGCGGTATTCGCCTGTAAGGCCGCGCCGGCCGCGGCCCAGGCGGCAGCGCCCGCCGGGCCGCCCGACAAGGTCTCGGTGCGGCTGGATTTCTCGCCCTGGGGCGTGCAGGCCGCGATGCATCTCGCCCGCAACCGCGGCTGGTTCCGCGAGGCCAATCTCGACGTCGACATCCAGGACGGCCGCGGCTCCGGCAACACGATCCAGCTCGTCAATGCCGGCCAGGCCGATATCGGTCAGGTCCAGGTCGGGCTGGTCGGCTCGGCGCGGGCCCAAGGCGCCAAGATCCGCGCGATCGCGACCTTCCAGCGCCGCACCGATCTCTGCATCCTGGTCGATCGCACCGCGACCGCCGCCCGCGCGGCGGATCTGCGCGGCCGCTCGCTGGTCGTCTTCGCCGCCAGCCCCTGGGCGCCGTTCATCGATCTCTACCTGAAGGCCGGTGGGCTCACCCGCAACGACGTCAAGGTCGACTTCGTCGACCCCGCAGCGCTCTGGGGCACCTATACCGCCCGGCGGGCCGACGGGCTGATGTCGACGGTCGGCTCGGCCCTGCCGATCGCCGAGCGCTCTCGCCCCTCGAAATGCCTGCTCGCGGCCGACGAGGGCATCGCCTTCCCGAGCTATGGCCTGGTCGCGCGCGAGGACGTCATCGCGAGCCGCGGCCCGGTGCTGCGCCGGCTGATTGCGGTGCAGCAGCGCGCCTGGGAGCATCTGCGCGGCAATCCCGACGACGGTGTACGCGCCATGATCGCCGAGCGGCCCGATGCGCGCCTCGATCCCGAAGTGCTGCGCGGCCAGATCAAGCTGACCATCGACTATTTCGACACGCCGGCGTCGCAGGGCCGGCCGATCGGCTGGCAGGCGCGCGAGGACTGGGAGGCGGCGCTGAAATCGCTGGAGGCGGCCGGCGTCGTCCGCCCGGGATGGACGGTCACCGACTACTTCACCAACCAGCTGGTCGAGTGACCATGACGATCCGCCTCACCAACCAGCGGGCCGGCCGGCCATGACCGACTGTTTCACCAGCCAGTGGGTCGCCAGGCCATGACGATCCGGATGAGCACGCCCGTCGTGGCCGAAGCCTATGTCTCGGTTCGCGGCGCCGGCAAGACCTACATGTCGCCGCGCGGCCCGGTCTCGGCGCTCGCCGATATCGATCTCGACATCGCGCCGGGCGAGTTCGTCAGCGTGGTCGGGCCCTCGGGCTGCGGCAAGAGCACGCTGATGAAATGCGTCGCGGGCCTCGAAGCGGTCTCTTCCGGCGAGATCCGGGTCGGCTCCGCGCCGATCGACGGCCCGCCGCAGGGCCTCGGCGTGGTGTTCCAGCGCGACGTGCTGCTCGACTGGCGCAGCGTCCTCGACAATGTGCTCCTGTCGATCGAGTTCCTCGGCCTCAAGCGCGCCGACTATCACGACCGGGCGCTGGCCCTGCTCGACCGTTTCGGGCTCGGCGGCTTCGAGCATCGCTACCCCTGGGAGCTGTCCGGCGGCATGCGCCAGCGCGCCTCGATCTGCCGGGCGCTGCTCGCCGATCCCGACCTGCTGCTGATGGACGAGCCGTTCGGCGCGCTCGACGCCATGACCCGCGACGACCTCAACATCGAGCTCGCCCGGATCTGGCAGGAGACGCGCAAGACGCTTCTGTTCATCACCCATTCGATCGCCGAAGCCGTGTTCCTCTCCGATCGTGTCGTGATGATGGGCAGGGCACCGGGCCGGATCATCGACATCGTCGCGATCGACCTGCCGCGCCCGCGCTCGCTCGCCATTCGCGAGAGCGCGGAATTCGCGGCCTATGTGAAACGCATCCGCCACCACTTCGCCGAGCTCGGGATCGTCAAGGAATAGCCCATGATGCGCGCCCTGAAACGGCTGTTCGCCGCCGACAACGAGGTTCGGGACGTCGTCGCGGTCCTGGCCGCTGCCCTGGTGCTCTGGGAGATCGGCGTCCTGATCTTCCAGCCCTCGCCCCTGATCCTGCCGTCGCCGACCGCCATCGTCGCCGCCTTCATGGAGACGCCCGGCCTGTTCCTGCGCCATCTCGGCTTCACCCTGGCGATGACCTCGCTCGGTTTCGTGCTGGCGGTGGCGCTGGGCGTCGCGCTCGCCGTCGGCATCGTCTATTCGCCGCTGCTCGAGCGCACCGTCTACACCATGCTGGTGGCGCTCAACTCGATCCCGAAGGTCGCGCTGGCGCCGCTCTTCGTCATCTGGCTCGGCACCGGCACCGAGCCGAAGGTGGCGATCGCGCTGATGCTGGCGATCTTTCCCGTCGTCATCGACACCGTGCTGGGCCTGCGTTCTGTCGACCCGGACATGCTGTATCTCGCCAGGGTCTCGCGCGCCTCGCCCTGGGCCATTCTGTTCAAGATCCGCTTTCCCTGCGCGCTGCCGAGCCTCTTCGCCGGCATGAAGGTCGCCATCTCCTTCGCGCTGGTCGGCGCCATCGTCGGCGAGTTCGTCGCCGGCAGCCAGGGCCTCGGCTTCCAGATCCTGCTGGCCCAGGGCCAGTTCGACACGGTGCGCGTCTTCGTTTCGCTCATGCTGCTCGGCATCGTCGGCACCATCCTGTTCTTCCTGGTCGACTTCGCCGAGCGCCTGCTCCTGCCCTGGCACGTCTCGCAGCGCGCCCGCCACAGCGTGGGCGCTTCGGGATGACGGGTGCTGCGGCGAGGGCGGCCGTTTCGAGGCTCGCCTTCGGCTCGCACCTTGCCATGAGGGATGGAAAAGTCATGGCCTCGACGAGGGTGCAGAATGCGCGCTAACCCATTGGTTCATGCGTCCCCGCGGTGCCGCACCCGACCACCGGTCCTGATGCAGTGAACCTGCGCGAAGGGGCGTGCCGCACGGCCCGTTTTGATGCAGGGCTGCGTTTCGCGCGAGGCGTCCGACGATCGTGATAGGGGATGTCGCATTCGCTCCGCGAAGGTCACCGGGACTGGCATGAACGATCCGCAAGCACCCCATCCCCGCGCTCTCCTCGGCATCGCCGCGCTGATTGCGACCGGCGCGCTCTGGGGCAGCAACCATGTGGTGGCGCGCGCCGCGCGCGACATCGTGCCCCTGCCGTCGCTGGTGTTCTGGCGCTGGGCGATCGGGCTCGCCGTCCTGACCCTTGTCGCCCTGCCGACGCTGCGGGCGGCCCTTCCGGCGATCCGCGCCCGCGCCGGCGATCTCGTCGTCGGCGGCATCGTCGGCGTCGGCCTGTTCTCCTACCTGCTGCTCGGCGGCGCCTATCGCAGCATCGCCATCGAGGTCGGCTTCATCAATGCGACGACGCCGATCTGGGTGGCGCTGATCGGCCTTTTTTCGGGCGGCGAGCGGGTCGCGCCGCTGACCTGGATGTCGCTGGCGATCGCCTTCGCCGGCACGGTGCTGATCATCACCAAGGGCGATCCGGCCGTCCTCGCCGGGCTCGACTTCAATCTCGGCAACCTGCTCTCGCTCTGCGCGGCCATCACGTTCGCCTGGTTCTCGCTGCGCTTGCGCGACTGGACGCGCACCATCGATGCGCTGCCGCTGTCGGTCGCCACCGGCTGGGTAGCGCTGCTCCTCGTCTTCCTGCCGGTCTATCTCGTCTGGCTCGCCCTCGGCGGCCCCTGGCTCGCCTGGCCGGAGGCCGATCCCGGGACGGCGCTGGCGGCCATCGCCTATGTCGGGCTCGGCCCGACCATGCTCGGCAATCTCTTCTATCTCTATGGCGTGATGACCAACGGCCCGCAGCGCGCGGCCGTCTTCCTCTATCTCAGCCCGGTCTTCTCGGCGGGTTTCGCCATGCTCTGGCTCGGCGAGCGGCTCGCCTGGTTCCATGTTGCGGGTTTCGCCGCGATCATTGCCGGCCTCGTGCTCCTCAACCGCGCCACGGCGCCGAGGCCGCGCGTGGCGTGACACCGCGAGTCATCAAGAAATGACTCGTGGTTCCGACTCGCTATTTCCGCCAGGCATTTGGTGTCGGAAATAGCGATGTGTTCAAGGCGCGGATGCGTTGTCACCGTCGTGACGTGGCATGAGGCCCGCGCTGGCCATTCGACGCCGCACTGGCCATATATCTGACCAGCTGACTAGATTGGCGCGAATGGACAGGTGGCGGACATGACCACGGCGAAAGGGGCCGGCAGCCGTGTCGCGGCGAACCTGTGGAAGCTCGAAGACGCGAAAGCGCGTTTCAGCGAGGTGGTGCGGTGGGCGCGCCAGAAGGGGCCGCAGCGGGTGACCGTGCGCGGCCAGGACGCGGTTGTCGTGTTGAGCGTCGAGGATTTCGAGCGCCTTGTGCCGCAGACGCCCAGAATGCCGTTCCTCCAGTTCATGGCGAGCTTGCATCTTGGCGGCCTCGACCTGGAACGCGAAACGGACCGCGGACGGGATGTCGAGCTGTGAAGGGGTGGTTGCTGGACACCAATGTCGTTGCCGCCCTGGTCAATCCACGCGGCGCGGCTTCGGTGAAGGCATGGGCGGCCGGGCAGGATGAGGCGAGCTTTCATCTGAGCGTGCTGACCCTCGCCGAATACGACAAGGGTATTCACAATCTCGCTCCCGGCGATCCGGATCGGCCACGCTATGTGGCGGCGCGCGACGCGCTGGCGGCCCGGTTCGATGGGCGCGTCCTGTCATTGAGCGATGCGATCGTCAGGTCCTGGGGGCGCCTGTCGGGAGAGGTGAAGCGGGCCAGCGGCCATGCCCCGCCGGTGATCGGTACGATGCTTGCAGCGACGGCGATCGCGCATGATCTCTACCTGGCGGCCCGCAATGCAAGGGATGTCAGACTGTCGGGAGCCGCGGTGTTCGACCCTTGGTACGACGACGTCGCAATGTTTCCGTTGAGCCCATCGACGGGAAGAATGCGATAGCACGCATCCCCTTATCGCGTCACGAAACCCGCGCGTTTCAGCCGGTTCACCGCAAGGTCCAGCGCCGAGAGGAAGGCCGAGCGGTCGCGCGGGCCGAAGGGTTTCGGGCCGCGCGTCGTCTCGCCGGCCGAACGCAGGCCATCCATCAGGTTGCGGGTGGCGAGCGCGAGGCCGATCGAGGCTTCGTCGAACAGGCGCCCGTCGGGCGCGAGCACCACGGCGCCGGCCTTCACCGCGCGGGCGGCAAGCGGAATGTCGGCGGTCACCACCACGTCGCCGGCGCCCGCCCGCTCGGCGATCCAGTCGTCGGCGACATCGGGGCCCTCGCTCACCACGACGCGGTGGATCCAGCTTTCGCGCGGCACGGCGAGCGGCATGTTGGCGACGACATGCACGATGAGACCGCAGCGCTGGGCGACGCGGTAGACCTCGTCCTTCACGGGACAAGCGTCGGCGTCGACGAACACCGCGATCGGCTTGGCCGGCGCGCTCATGCCCGTAACCTCACCGGCCGCGGCGGTGCTTGAAGCCGCCGCGCTCGGCCTTGCCCTTCGGGCGCGGCCGCTTGCCGTCGCCGAACGGCTTGCCGCCCTTGCCGAACGGCTTTCCGCCGGGCTTGCGGCCCGGCCTGAGCGCCCGCTGCTCGGCGGGCGAGCCGCTCATCGGCTCGATATGGATATCCTCGCTGTTGGCGCGCCGGGCATTGACCGCGAAGGCCTCGGCCACCGCCTCGGCCACCTCGAACTCGGTGACGTCGTCGAAGATCCTGATGGCGCCGATATCGCGCCTCGTCACATTGCCGCGCCGGCACAGCATGGGCAGGATCCATTTCGGATCGGCATTGTTGTCGCGGCCGGCATCGAGCCGGAACCAGGCCATGCCGGCGGCCGAGCGGGCCGGACGCTCGCCGTCGCCGTCACGGTCGCGTTCGTGCTTGCCCCGGCCTTCGCGGCCGAAGCCGGGCTGGGTCACCTCTTCCGGCTCCGGCTGGCGGGCGCGGTAGCTGCGGACGAAGGCGATGGCGATCTCCTCCGCCGATTTCTTCTCCATCAGCGCCGCCGCCATGTCGCGGTCCTCGTCGGTCGCTTCCTCGCTGAACAGGGGATCCTCGACCAGCCGCTCGCCGTCGAGCTTGCGGATCTCCTCGGCGCTCGGCGGGCCCGACCATTCGGCGCGGATGCCGGCGTTGGCGAGCAGGCTCTCGGCGCGGCGGTGGCGCGCCGGCGGCACGATCAGGACGCTGATGCCCTTGCGGCCGGCCCGGCCGGTGCGGCCGCTGCGGTGCTGCAGCGTTTCCGGTCCGGTCGGCAGCTCGGCATGGATGACCAGGCCGAGATTGGGCAGGTCGATGCCGCGGGCGGCGACGTCGGTCGCGACGCAGATGCGCGCCCGGCCGTCGCGCAGCGCCTGCAGGGCCATGTTGCGCTCGTGCTGGCCGAGCTCGCCCGACAGGAACACGGCCGAGAAGCCGCGCTCGGCCAGCATGGCCTGCAGCCGCCGCACCGCCTCGCGCGTGTTGCAGAAGATGATGGTGCTCGGCGAGTCGATCAGCCTGAGCACGTTGACCACGGCATGCTCGACCTCGTTCGGCACCACCCTGATGGCGCGATATTCGATGTCGCCATGGCCGCGCTCGCCGCGCGAGGCCTCGATCCGGAAGGCATCGTGCTGGAAGCGCCTGGCGAGCGTCACGATGCCCGAAGGCAGGGTGGCCGAGAACAGCAGCGTCCGGCGGTCCTCCGGCAGGGTGCCGAGGATGAATTCGAGATCCTCGCGGAAGCCGAGATCGAGCATCTCGTCGGCTTCGTCCAGCACCACGGCCCGGGCGCCGTAGGGGATCAGCGCATTGCGCTCGATATGGTCGCGCAGGCGGCCGGGCGTGCCGACCACGATATGGGCGCCTTCCTCCAGCAGGCGCCTTTCGCGCCGGGGATCCATGCCGCCGACGCAGGCGATGATGCGCGCGCCCGCCTTGGCATAGAGCCAGGCGAGCTCGCGCTGCACCTGCAGGGCGAGCTCGCGCGTCGGCGCGATGATCAGGGCGAGCGGATCGCCGGCCGGCGCCATCCGCTCGAGCCCGCCGAGCAGGGTGGGAGCGAGGGCAAGGCCATAGGCAACCGTCTTGCCCGAGCCGGTCTGGGCCGAGACGAGCAGGTCCCGGTCGAGCGCGCCGGGGCCGATCACAGCGCTCTGCACCGGGGTGAGGTCGGTGTAGTTGCGCTCGGCCAGCGCTTCGGCCAGCGGCGGGGAAATGGCGGCGGAGATCGTCACGGGCGGATATGGCCTTGGTTCGGAGACTGGAAGGGCACGGCCGATGCCATGCCGCGCGAGGCGCGCTGCGGTCGGCTCGATTGAACGCTGAAGCCTTGCCCTTAAGCCATCGGCGCGGAAAACGCCACCGATGAATTGTGCGGTGCAGCAAAATGCCCCCGAAGCGCAGGCCGCGGGTGCGGTCGGCGCCGGCTATGCTATGTCCTTGGATCTGCCGGCGCGGGCGGCTCTCGCAATGGCGCCTGGCGCGCCGCGCGCCGCATGGGAGCATGGGCATGGGACCTGAGGACGTCATGGGTGAGCGGGAACTGGTTCTGTCGCGGCGCGGCCTGGGCGCGCTGGCGTTGGCGGGCCTTGCCGGCCCGGCTTTCGCTCAGGGCTTTCCGAGCCGCCCGATCCAGGTGATCGTGCCCTTCGCCGCCGGCGGCGGCGTCGACGTCACCATGCGTGTCGCGGCCGAGGCCGCCGGCGATCTCATCGGCCAGCGCTTCGTCGTCGAGAACCGCGGCGGCGGCGCCACCATCACGGCGACGACCGCGGTGGTGCGGGCAGCGCCCGACGGCTACACCGTGCTGACCGCGCCGACCACCATGGTGATCAACGCCGCCTCGCGCGACAACCTGCCGTTCGACTGGAAGACCGATCTCGTCCCGGTCTCGATGATCGCCAAGCTGCCGCTCGTCGTGGTGGCGCGCAGGGATGCGCCCTATTCGACCATGAGGGAGCTGGAGGCGGCCGCGCGCGCGGCGCGCGACCCGCTCACCTTCTCCTCCGGCGGCACCGGCACGGTGGCGCATCTTGCCGGCGAGCTGTTCGCGCTGCGCACCGGCATCAAGCTGCAGCACGTGCCCTATCGCGGCGAGGGGCCGGCGCTCTCCGATCTGATCGGCGGCACGCTGAAGGTCTCATTCGCGACGCTTGCTTCCGTCTCCGGCCAGATCGAGGGCGGCACGGTGAAGGCGCTCGGCGTCACCACCAAGGACCGCACGGGCCTCCTGCCCGGCGTGCCGACCCTGGTCGAGCAGGGCTACCCCGACTACGACGTCTCCGCCTGGCTCGCCCTGGTCGCGCCGCGCGGCACGCCGCAGGAGGCGATCGACGCCATGCAGAGGGCCTTCGCCGCGGCGCTGGCGACCCAGTCCGTCCGCGATCGGATGAAGGTGCTGGGCGCCGAGCCGGTGCCGGGAACCCCGGCCGAGCTCGCCGCCTTCATGGCCAAGGAGGCCGCCCAGTGGGCCGAGGTGGTGCGTGCCATCGGCCTGAAGCCGGAGTGAAGGCCAGTGGTGAACGGCGAGCGGCGAGCAGGGAATTGATCGATCCCAAGCAAGGTCAGCTGTCCTTCGGGGCCCGCGCTGACGCGCCCGCCTCGGGATGAGGTTCGTTGAGTCGCGCCGCGTAAGCTCGCGGCATCCACAACGATACCGTCCTCATCCCGAGGCGCGAGCTGCGAAGGACCGCCAGCTTTGGTGCAATGCGTCTCCGTGCAAACCATGGCCACGTCAGGAGGTTGCCCATGCAGGCCCTGCGCAAATTCGAACCGGCTCCCGGCATAGGCCGCGTCGAGGTGCCGCGGCCCCGTCCGGGCGCCGGCGAGGTGATCGTCGCCGTCGAGGCAGCGGGCATCTGTGGCACCGACCTGCACATTGCCGACTGGACCGGCGGTTATGAGGCCATGACGAGCGCCATGCCGGTGACCCTCGGCCATGAATTTTCCGGCCGTGTCGTGGCGGGCGCCGGCCTTGCCGCCGGCACCCGGGTCGTCGTCAGGCCTTCGGTCGTCTGCGGCGCCTGTCCGGCCTGCCGCGCGGGAACCGCCGAACGCTGCGCGGCGCGCACCGGCATCGGCATTCGCCGCGATGGCGGCTTTGCCGCCGAGGTCGCCGTTCCCGCCGTCAATTGCGTCGCCGTGCCGGCGGAGCTCGATGCCGAGATCGCCGCGCTCGCCGAGCCGATGACGGTGGCGGCGGAGGCGGTCGACCGGGCCGCGCTCCGTCCCGGCGCCCGTGTCCTGGTGCTCGGGCCGGGGCCGATCGGCCTCGGCGTCGCGCTGTTTGCTGAAAGCGCAGGCGCCGGCGAGATCGTGCTTGCCGGGCGCGACGATGCCGCCCGTTTCGTCGTGGCCCGCGCGCTCGGCTTCGACAGGCTTGTCGATGTCGGCGCGCGGCCGCTGGCCGAGGCGCTGACGGCGGCCAACGAGGGGCGGCCCTTCGATGCCGTCATCGAGGCGACCGGCGTCGCCCGGCTCGTCGGCGAGGCGCTGGCGGTGCTCGACCAGGACGGCACGCTCATCGTCGTCGGCATCCATTCCCGGGCTGCTTCGCTCGATCTCGTCAGGCTGGTGCGCTCCGGCCAGACCGTGCGCGGCTCCTATCGCGCGCCGCTCGCCACCTGGCCGCGCGTGCTCGCCGCCCTCGCCGCCGAGCCCGAGCGCTTCCGCGGGCTGATCAGCCACCGCCTGCCGCTGGTCGCGGCTCTCGACGGCTTCGCGGCCATGCGCGACCGTTCCGGCGTCAAGGTCATGCTGCGGCCGGAGACGGCGGCATGAAGCTTCAGGGTTCGGCCTTCCTCGCCTTGTGGAACGGCGTCGCGCCGGGTCGGCTCGACGCCTATGAGGCCTGGCACGGCATCGAGCACGTGCCGGAACGGCTCACCGTGCCGGGCATCCTCGCCGCATGGCGCTACCAGGCGAGAGACGGGGACGAGGCCCGTTTCTTCACGCTCTACGATCTTGCCGGCGTCGGCGTGCTCGACAGCGCCGAGTACCGCCGGCTGGTCGACACGCCGAGCCCGATGAGCCGGCTCATGCGCCCGCATCTCACCCATTTCAGCCGCATCGTCTGCCGCCTCGATCGGCGTGAGCCGTCACCGGCCGGGGCTTTTCTCGCGCCGATCGTTCTGGGCGGCCAGCCGGCCGCCGTCGCATCTCCTGAGGGCTGCGCCGTGCAATGGGGCCGGGTGGCCGCCGACGCGCCCGGCCATCCGCTCGCGCCGCCGGTGCCGTCGGGCGGCGGCGTGCTCCTGGTGGACGGAGCGGACGAGGCCATGCTGCAGCGGCTCGCCGCCGGACTTGCCGATGAGGAAGCCGCGGCGGTCTTTCGCCTGATCGGCAGCTTCCGGACGTGCGGTGGACGAATTAGAGTTGGCGAAGCTTCAGGGCTTGAAGATTGTGCCAGGGATGCCAGCGGACGCCTTTGTGAGGACGAAAAATAGAACGACGCTATGATACTTGCTGAAACCGCTGAATGATCAGGTGAGACGTGCATTTAGGGAAATTTAGCACGCATGGACTTCAGTGTTTATAGCATAAAATTGAGTAGAATGTAGAAATAATATAATTTTATATATCAAATGCGGGAAATAATCTTATTTTCCCAGTGGGGTGCTCGATGAGTTTTGGGATATTTTTTACAAGTTTCGCGGTCTTCTATGCAAATTATATAGTTTTACGTGTAGGAATTCCTATTGTTTTTGTTGCGATTAAGACAGGTTATCTGTTGGCGCGAGGCGCTGTTTATTCAAAATCAGAGAGTCCATTTAAGTATTGGCTGGGGATAATTTTTTGGATTTCAGTTGCATTTATTCTTAGCTTTGCGTCGGTGGTATGCGCGAGTGGGCTTTTTGCGCTTCTAAATTAGGCTGAACGTAGAATTG
Organism: Phreatobacter sp. AB_2022a; assembly: GCF_026847585.1. Classification (NCBI taxonomy): domain Bacteria; kingdom Pseudomonadati; phylum Pseudomonadota; class Alphaproteobacteria; order Hyphomicrobiales; family Phreatobacteraceae; genus Phreatobacter; species Phreatobacter sp. AB_2022a. The sequence continues at coordinate 166,216 of NZ_JAPSET010000002.1, read as the reverse complement.
GAGCGAAGAATGACAAATTTCGGCGAAGCGCCGCTGGCTCGCATTCAAGCCAATATCGCAAGTATGCAAGTAGTGCTTCAAATGATGCAAGTACAGAATACGCAAGTTATGTCAATTTGACAAATATTTGGCTAGGTGTTTCTAGGTACGGAAAATTCGCGCAATTTGCTGCGAAACGCAGAGGCCACAGCGGCCGCTTTTGCCACTGAGACAAATACTCCTGATTATTCCGGTCTAATAAATGACGCTGCCGGATTGGCCGTCGCAAAACAATCATTTCGCGACTGATCGCCGAGATACAAGAGGAGATCACACGCTGACGTTTGTTCGGTCGCAAAACATTGAGCACCTTCCGAAGTTGTCGAGTTCGGGCACGATAAACTCCATTTCTTACAAAGCTACGAACGATCCGGTATTTTTGAACTTGCGGCGTACACTAACAGATACCGCTACATCGAAATCACCGGCCGATGTGCGGCATTTCATTTTAGCGAATTGAGTCGGGAAGGGCGATGGGCCCAGGCGATGATGTTGAGCGGCGGGCCGCTTGCCGCGGTTCCGCTCAAGCCCTTCACGCCGGCTGCGCCATCCGTGTGCCGTGTTCTGCTCCAGCCGCGCGGTCAGGCCGCGCGGGGCGCGCTTGGTCAGCGCCAGGCGGCCGCCATGGCCCTCGGCGATGGCGCGGGCGATGGTCAGGCCGAGGCCGAAGCCGGTGTCGCTGTTGAGGTTGTGGGCAGCATCGTCGCGGGCGAAGGGCTCGAGCATCTGTTCGCGTTCGTTGTCGGGAATGCCCGGGTCGCCGTCGCGTCCCCTGCGGGCTGCGCGGTGCAATGGGGCCGGGTGGCCGCCGACGCGCCCGGCCATCCGCTCGCGCCGCCAGTGCCAAAGGGCGGCGGCGTGCTCCTGGCCGATGGCACGGACGAGGCCGCGCTGCAGCGGCTTGCCGCCGGCCATGCCGGTGAGGAAGACGCGGCGGTCTTTCGCCTGATCGGCAGCTTCAAGGCGTGATCGGCAGAGACCGCGTTCTGGCAGCTCGAGCGCCTGTCTGAAAATACATACATTCCAAGTGTATTTTTATCTCGAATTATTGTGTATCGTCTCTGCCACTATAAAGGGGAAGTCGCTTTATTGTTCGACTGCGCAGAAAAGGGGGGCTAGCTTACGGAAAGCTGACATGCTTGGCTGACTGCATCGGGGCTGAGAATCTGCCGTTGGCAATGCGGGGGCGCATGCGCGGTTCGTCATCAGTTGCACGCGGCGATCCGCTGCGCATGATCTTTGCCGGCTATCGCGGGGCGCTCGGCTGGGTCGCGCTGTTCTCCGGCGTCATGAACCTGCTCATGCTCGCCGGCTCGATCTATATGCTGCAGGTCTATGACCGGGTGTTGGCAAGCCACAGCGTGCCGACGCTCGTGGCGCTCACATTGATGCTTTTCGCCGTCTTTCTGGTGCAGGGCCTGATCGATGTGACGCGCCAGCGGCTGCTGACCCGTATTGGAGCGGCTATCGACCGGCGCCTCGCGCCCGATATTTTTGCTCTGACAGCCGAGATTCCGGTGCGCGCCGGTGCGCGCCATGATGCCCTCCAGCCGAGTCGCGACCTCGACGCCATCAGAGCCTTCATGTCGGGCCTCGGGCCGACGGCGTTCTTCGACCTGCCCTGGGTTTCGCTCTTTCTCGTGCTCTGCTTTTTCCTGCACATCTGGATCGGCATTGCCGTGCTGATCGCGGCCGTGCTGCTGATCCTGGTCACGCTCCTCACCGACCGTGCGACGCGCGCGCCGACGCGCGATCTCGCGCAGGAGGCTGCCAGCCGCGGCCGCCTGACCGAAGCCGTCAGGCGCAATGCCGAGACGATTGCCGCCATGGGCATGCGCCAGGCCCTCGGCGCCCGCTATCAGGCGGTGCATGGCCGCTACCTCGCGGCCAGCGGGCGTCAGGCCGATGCCGGCGCCGGCTACGGCACGGTGTCGCGGGTCTTCCGCATGTTCATGCAGTCGGCCGTGCTGGGGCTCGGCGCCTATCTGGTGATCCGCGGCGAAGCGACGGGCGGCGTGATGATTGCCGCCTCCATCCTGATGGGACGCGCGCTGGCGCCGATCGAATTGTGCGTCACCCATTGGAAGGGGTTCGTCGCGGCGCGGCAGGCCCTGGCCCGGCTCAAGACGATCTTCGGCGCCGTTGGCGTGGCGCGCGAGCCCATGGCGCTGCCGGCGCCGAAACGCATGCTGACGGCCGAGCAGATCTTTGCCGGCCCGCCGGGCGCGCAGGACGCGATCATTTCGGGGATCTCCTTTTCGCTTCTGGCCGGCCAGGCCCTCGGCGTCATCGGGCCATCGGCGTCAGGCAAATCGACCCTTGCGCGTGTGCTGACTGGAGCCTGGAAACCGCTGCGCGGCTCCCTGCGCCTCGATGGCGCCGAACTCGACCAGTGGAGCGACGAAGCGCGCGGCAGCTTCATCGGCTACCTGCCGCAGGATATCGGCCTGTTCGACGGCACTGTGGCGGAGAACATTGCCCGGTTCCGTCTCGATGCCGAGGCGGACGCCATCGTCGAGGCCGCCCGGACCGCCGGCGCCGACGAGGTCATCCGCCGCCTGCCCGACGGTTATGACACGCGGATCGGCGAGGGCGGCATCACGCTGTCGGGCGGCCAGCGCCAGCGCATTGCGCTTGCCCGGGCGCTCTACGGCAGTCCCTTCCTCGTCGTGCTCGACGAACCCAATGCCAATCTCGACGCGGAGGGCGAAGCCGCCGTGACCGGTGCCATCCAGGCCGTGCGGCAGGCCGGTGGCATCGCCATCGTCATTGCCCATCGGCCGAGCGCGATCGCCGCCGTCGACATGGTGGCGGTGATGAAGGAGGGGCGCATCGCTGCCTTCGGCCCGAAGGACGAAGTGTTGAACAAGGTGCTGGCGCCGCGCGCCGGAACGAGGGCGCCATGACGGGCGAGGCTGTGAGCCGGCCGGATCGTGTGGCTACAGGCGGCGAGGATCGCTCGATCGCGCGGCATATCCGTTTCGGTCTTGCTGTCGCCGTGGTGCTGGTCGGCGGCGGCGGCGTGGTGGCCGCGACCGTGCCGATAGCGGGCGCGGTGGTTGCGCAGGGGACCGTCGTCGTCGATTCCAACGTCAAGACGGTGCAGCATCCCTTCGGCGGGGTGATCGGCGAGATCCGGGTGCGCGACGGCACGGCGGTGCGCGAGGGCGACCTCGTCATGCGGCTCGACGACACCGTGACCCGCGCCAACCTGCAGGTCGTCGTCAAGCAGTTGCACGAGAGCGAAGCGCGGCGCGTTAGGCTGGAGGCCGAACGCGACGGCATCGTTTTGACCCTGCCGCCGGCCTTGCGAGAGGCCGACCAGGACGGCGATGCGCGCCGGGCCTTCGACGGCGAAATACGCCTCTTCTCCGACCGCCGCGCTGCGCGCGACGGCCAGCGCGGCCAGTTGCGCGAGCGCATCGCGCAGATCCGCGAGGAGATGGTCGGCCTTCAGGCGCAGGAAGCCGCCCGGCGCCGGCAGGTCGAACTGATCAAGCGGGAGCTCACCGATATCAGGGCGCTGTTCCGGCAGAACCTGGTGCCGCGCACCCGCCTCGTCGAACTGGAGCGCGAGGCCGCTCGCCTCGATGGCGAGGTCGGCCAGTTCGTCGCCGAGCGTGCCCGTGCCGAGGGGCGTATCGCCGAAGCCGAATTGCAGATGCTGCAGATCGACCAGGACATGCGCCGCGAGGTTTCGACCGAGCTGCGCGAGGTTCAAATGAAGCTCGGCGAACTCATCGAACGGCGTGTGGCGGCCGAAGATCAGTTGAAACGCATCGATATCCGCGCGCCGCAATCGGGCTTCGTCCATCAGCTCGCCTATCACACCATTGGCGGCGTCGTTCAGGCCGGTCAGCCGATCATGCAGGTCGTGCCGGGCGATGATCGGCTCGTCATCGAGATCCGCGTCCAGCCGAACGACATCCACCATGTCGCGCCGGGGCAGTCCGCGTTCATCCGGCTGACGGCTTTCCCCCAGCGCACGACGCCGGAAGTGGAGGGACGGTTGATCCGCCTTTCGGCGGACGTCGCGCGCGATCCGCAGAACCAGATCCCGTTCTATCTGGCGCGCGTCGCCGTCGACGAAACCGAACTCGCCAAGCTGCGCGGCATGAAGATCGTCCCGGGCATGCCGGCGGAGGTTTTTGTGCGGACGGAGGAGCGCACGACGCTGTCCTATCTGATGAAGCCGCTGATGGATCAGGTGAAGAGGGTATTTCGTGAAATCTGAAGCGATGTTCCTTTGGATGGTCCGGATTGCCTCGGAGTTCTCGTCGTGAGCAAGGGTCTCAAGAGGGTCGTGCTGGCATTGGCCGTTCTGCTCGGCGCGGGCATGCTTGCTGGCGCCTATGTCGTCACGGCCGTCATGCCGGCCGGGGCCCTCCTGGAGCAGTTGACCCCGGATTTCATCAAGTATCGGTGGCAACTCAAATTCGGCTGGTTCTACCGCGTCAATGTTCAGCTCATCTACGAGAACGAACCGCTCGACATCGAGATCATCGTCGCCTGTGCCTCCCAGGCGCGCCAGATCTTCGGCGAGGGACGCAGCGTGCGCGCCGTCTATGCGCCCTATATGTTCGGGGTGCGCGTGCGTGGCGGTCATGGCGTGCTGGTGCAGTCGCCCAGCATTTGCCAGCGCAATTTCGAGCGCTTCCCGGTGCCGGACGACTACCTCCCCATCATCTTCTGGGCGCCTGATGCGAACAATCTCGAATTTCTGATCGCCTATCTCCACGAGCGAGCCTACGAGCAACCGGTTTCCAGGCTGAAATTCGTTCGCGCGACGATTACCGAGGTGACCGAAGCGGATCACAAGGCGTGGCGCGCGACCAGGTGGAAGGACAACATCATTCCGCTGGCGGATCGTTACGACGACCAGCTCCTGGGCGTTCAGTATTTTCGAGGCGACCGCTTCTTCCCACGCGACGACCTTCGATCCTTTGGCATATCGTCGATCCTTTATTGCCATTACTATCTGCGCCTGCCCCTGCCCGAGGTCATGCGCGCCGAGCTGCGCGCCCTGCGTCCGCCCGGGGAGCCTCGCTTTTGGCTCATACCCCATCAGACCGCGGCAACCTTGAGGGCCCGCTATCACGTCGAACTCAGGGATGAGGTCAACCGGCGCAACTTCGGCACTTGGGGCGATACGAATGGGGGGCCTGGGCCTCTCGAACCCGGCCTTGGTCTCCTGCGTCCTTCAGGCACGGGGCATCTCGGTGTCCGAGGGCGAGATGTGGCCGCGGGACAAGCTCCACGAATCCCTTATCGCGTCGAGACTGGTTATCCCTGGGTTGATCAACGGCTTCATCTTCAACGGACGCTTGATCTGAACATCGATACCGCAGGCGGTGCGGATCAGGGGTTTGCCTATTGCTTCCGCGACGCGGGGTCCGCGTTCTTTCTGAGGGATTCGAACAATCGGCTTCCGCCACGCGATCAGAGATACTTCATCGACGGCAATCTGGTCGCAGAGGCGCCGGGTCTTTCCTCGCTATTGCCGGGAATGACCATCGTCGAGAATGATGAATATCTATGGGCGAATGGACGTTTTGGCCTCAAGACAGAATTGGGGAGCATGCAATGAATACGGAAATCAAACTCGCTCTGCTCTGGTGAAATGATCGAAGATAACGATCATTTTTATTCAGCAGATGCTAATTATGGCCTGGACCGGATCACATTCGCCGGCGGAGAGATTTGGGATCGTGCCGAAATCGAAAGTCGGGTCTTTATCGGTGGGGGGGACGGTGGCGAGGCGCTCTACGGTACCGATGGAGATGATCGATTTCGTGGTGCTGGCGGTGCCGACGTCTTCCACTCGTCGGCTGGTAATGACACGTTTATTTATGCCATGGGCGACGGCAATGACATCATCAGGGAATGGTCGAGTTCAACGTCCGAGATCGACACGTTACGCTTCGTCGATATCGATGCCGACGGCGTCGAGCTGGCAAGATCCGGCAATGACCTGTTGCTGAAGATCCTGGCCACCGGGGAGGTTATCGAGGACGAGGAGCATTTTTCTTCTTCGTCTGTTCATTACGGCCTCGATCGCATAGTCTTTTCCAATGGAGAGATTTGGGATCGCACCCGGATCGGCAGCGAGGCTGCTTTCCGCGGAACCGCAGGCGACGATACGTTGAGCGGCACTGACGGCGCCGATACCTTCGTCGGAGGCGAGGGCGACGATACCATCCAGTCTGCCGGTGGTAGCGATACGTTCATCTATCGCGCCGGTGATGGCTCCGACCGGATTGTCGAGACGTCGACGGTCGCGAGCGAGACGGACAAGCTGAAGTTGGCGGACCTGGTGCTCGCGGACCTTTCCTGGTCGCGATCCGCGGCGGACCTCTTCATCAAGGTCAATTCAACCGGGCACGTCATTACCGTCGTCGACCAGTTTGGTGCTGGAGGAAGAGGCCTTGAGGCTATTGTGTTCGGCGATGGCTCTTCCTGGAGCCGGGCGGACATCGAGACGCGCGTGATGGCCTGGCCGGACACGCATGCGGGAACGTCGGGCCCTGATACACTCTATGGTAGTGCGGGCAACGACGTCATCTCGGGTTATGGTGGCGACGACAGACTGTATGGCGAATCCGGTGCCGACATGCTGTCCGGCGGAGCTGGTAACGACTACCTGCAGGGAGACTATGGCAACGATACCTATCTGTTCGACCTTGGCGATGGGCAGGATCGTATTCGCGACAGCGGCTCGTCTTCGGATCTCGACGAGCTGGTGTTGGGAACAGGCATCAGCACTGGCGATGTCACGGTAACGCAGGCAGATGCTGGTCAAGACCTCGTGCTCTCGATTGCGGGGGGCGGCAGCATCATCCTCGACGACCAGTTGGTCGCGACCTGGGGAGGCGTCGAGCAGGTGCGCTTTGCCGACGGTACGGTGTGGGACAGGGAAGCCTTGCTCGCACGTGCGACCCAGTCAACGTCCGGTGACGACACGTTCTACGGGGACTTCTCCGCCAACGCACTGTCTGGCGAGGCTGGTAACGACAAGCTCTACGGCGGCAACGGCAGCGATACCTTGTCCGGCGGCGCGGGTGACGACTACCTGCAAGGGGACTATGGCGACGATACCTATCTGTTCGACCTTGGCGATGGGCAGGATCGTATTCGCGACAGCGGCTCGTCTTCGGATCTCGACGAGCTGGTGTTGGGAACAGGCATCAGCACTGGCGATGTCACGGTAATGCAGGCAGATGCTGGTCAAGACCTCGTGCTCTCGATTGCGGGGGGTGGCAGCATCATCCTCGATGACCAGTCGGTCGCGACCTGGGGAGGCGTCGACCGGGTACGCTTTGCAGACGGTGTGGTGTGGGACAGGGAAGCCCTGCTCGCACGTGCGACCCAGTCAACGTCTGGTGACGACACGTTCTACGGGGACTTCTCCGCCAACACACTGTCTGGCGAGGCTGGTAACGACAAGCTCTACGGCGGCAACGGCAGCGATACCTTGTCCGGTGGCACGGGTGACGACTACCTGCAAGGGGACTACGGCAACGACACCTATCTGTTCAGTCTCGGCGACGGCCAGGATCGCATCCGAGACAGCGGCTCGTCTTTGGATGTTGATGAACTGATTCTCGGAGTAGGGATCAGCAGCGGCGATGTAACGGTAACGCAGGCCGATTCGGGGCAGGATCTCGTCCTCTCGATTGTCGGCGGCGGGAGCATTGTTCTCGACGACCAGTTGGTCGGGGCCTGGGGAGGCGTCGATAAAGTGCATTTTGCCGATGGCACGGTGTGGGACAGGATAGCGCTGCTCGCGAGCGCAACCCAGCCGACCGCCGGAGACGACACGTTCTACGGTGATTTCTCCACCAACACGCTGTCGGGCGGAGCTGGCGACGATAAGCTCCATGGTGGGCTCGACGGCGACACCTTGTCCGGTGGTACGGGCAACGACTATCTGCAGGGGGACTACGGCAACGACACCTATCTGTTCAGTCTCGGCGACGGTCAGGATCGCATCCGAGACAGCGGCTCGTCTTTGGATGTCGACGAACTGGTCTTTGGCGGAGGGATCGGCGCCGCCGATGTTGCAGTAACGCAGGCCGATGCCGGACAGGACCTTGTGCTCTCCATCGCCGACGGCGACAGCATTGTTCTCGATGATCAATTGGCAGGCACCTGGGGCGGCGTCGATCAGGTGCGGTTTGCCGATGGCACTCTTTGGGATCGTTCCGTGCTCTTCCAGAAATCGCTCGTGGGGGGCGCCGGTGATGACAGGATTTATGGCGACGGCGCTGCCAACGTCATTTCAGGCGGTGGCGGAAACGACCTCCTCTCCGGTGGAGGGGGCAGCGATACCTTTGTGTTCGATCCGAATTTCGGCCAGGACACGATTGCTGATTTCATCGCAGGCGCTGCATCACCCGACATCATTCAGTTCAAGTCGTCGATTTTCGCCGACTTCGCTGCGGTGATGGCGGCCGCGACCCAAAACGGCAGCGATGTCCTGATCTCGACAGGAGGCGGAGACACGTTGTTGTTGAAGAATGTCGGCCTGTCGAACCTGCATGCTGACGACTTCATTTTCGCGAATTGAGTCGGGAAGGGCGATAGGCGCAGGCGATGATGCTGAGCGGCGGGCCGCTCGCCGCGGTTCCGCTCAAGCCCTTCACGCCGGCTGCGCCATCCGTGCCGTGTTCAGCTCCAGCCGCGCGGTCAGGCCGCGCGGGGCGCGGTTGGTCAGCACCAGGCGGCCGCCATGGCCCTCGGCGATGGCGCGGGCGATGGTCAGGCCGAGGCCGAAGCCGGTGTCGCTGTTGAGGTTACGGGCGGCATCGCCGCGGGCGAAGGGCTCGAGCATCTGTTCGCGTTCGTTGTCGGGAATGCCCGGGCCGTCGTCGCGCACCTCGATGGCGACGCCGCCGGCCGGCTCGAGCGCGAGCCGCATGCGCGCGCCGCCGGCATATTTCAGCGCGTTCTCGACGAGATTGGTCACGGCGCGCTGGATCTCCGTCGGCCGCACGTCCATGCGCAGCGCCTCGGGCCCCTCGTAGGGCACGTTGACGCCCATGTCGGAGAACTGGTCGCTCACCGCCATCAGGATGCTCGGCAGCTCGGTCGGCGTCAGCGGCTCGCCGCCGCGCCCGTCGCGCAGATAGCTGAGCGTGCCGCGCACCAGCGTCTCCATCTGGTCGAGGTCGTTGAGCATGGCGGCCTTCTGGCTCTGGTCGTCCATGAACTCGGCGCGCAGCCGCAGCCGGGTGATCGGCGTCCTGAGGTCGTGGCTGACGGCGGCCAGCATGCGCGTGCGCTCGGCGACGAACTTGGAGATGCGCGCCTGCATCTGGTTCATCGCGCGGGCGAGCTGGCGCACCTCCTCGGGGCCGCGCTCTGGCAGGTCGATGGCGACGCCGTCGGCGGAATAGCGCCGCGCCGCCTCGGCGATGCGGTTGAGCGGGCCGGCCAGCGCATGGGCGGCCCAGAGGCTGAGGATGATCACGCTGATGCCGAGGAAGGTCAGCGTCGAGACGCCCGGTCCGAACGGCTTCGGCCGCAGGGTCGGCGGGAAGGTGACGCGGTAGATGTCGCCGTCGCGCAGCCGCACCAGGAGGTCTTCGGCCGCATCTGGCCGCGGCTCGGCGACACGCCCCAGCGACCAGACGGAAATGCCGGGCACCGCGCCGATGCGCCGGAACCGGTCCGGCACCGCGGGCGGCCTGTCGGGCGGCACGGCCGCCGTTTCGCGGCGGATGGTGATGTCCGGGCGCGCGCTGGCGAGGTTCGCCATCAGCCGGTCGCGCTCGGCGGGCGGCGTCGCGGTGATCAGCGACAGGAGCGCGGCGGCCCGGCCGGCGAGCTCGCCGGGATGGCGCGGCCCGAGCTCGGGATTGGAAAAGGAATAGACGATGGTCACGATGAGATGGAAGATCGCCACCGCGCTGACCACCAGCGCGGCGATCTGCACCGTGATCCGCCGCGGCCGGAGATCGAGCATCCAGCGCATCAGGCCGCTTCCACCTGCGGGGTGAACTGGTAGCCCGACGAGCGGACCGTGACGATGATGCTCGGTTCGTCCGGGCCGAGGCGGATCTTGCCGCGCAGGCGGCTGACCAGGATGTCGACGCTGCGCTCGAACGGGCCGACGGCGCGGCCCTGAGTGAGATCGACGATCTGCTCGCGGCTGAGCGTGCGGCCGGGCCGCTCGCAGAAGACGTGCAGGAGGTCGAATTCGGCGCTGGTGATGGCGATGCGCGCGCCGCTGGCATTGGTCAGCGTGCGATGGATGGTATCGACCGTCCAGCCGAGGAAGCGGTACTGCCGCACGCCCTCGGGGCGGGCCGGGGCGGCCGCGGTCTCGCTGGTCCGGCGCAGCACGGCGCGGATCCGGGCGAGCAGCTCGCGCGGGTTGAACGGCTTGGCGAGATAGTCGTCGGCGCCCACTTCGAGGCCGATGATGCGGTCGAGATCCTCGCCGCGCGCCGAGAGCATGATGACGGGAATGGAGCTCTGCGCCCGGACCCGCCGGCAAAGGCTCAGCCCGTCCTCGCCCGGCAGCATGATGTCGAGGATGATGAGATCGAAACGGTTGTCGGTGAGCAGCCGATCGAAATCCCGGCCATCGGGTGCGACGGTGACGCGGAAATTGTTGCTGCGCAGGTAGCGTGTCAGCAACTTGCTGATTTCATTGTCGTCTTCGACGACGAGAATGTGCGGTTGGCTGGACATGGCTGTGTTATCGCGCGGCCGCTCGGTTCCGGGCACAGTTTTATTGTTTCATGTTGTATCCGCTATTTGCCCGGGCCTGCGAAGGGGGCGGCCGGCCGCCGGGCATCACCGATTCGTGAGGCCGGTGCCGTAACGGCTTGCCGTGCGCCACCGTATGGCGTCACATCGCAACCTTCGCGGAGATCGGGCGCATGCTGCCATGGAACGACCGGACCGGCCGATTGTCCTGGCTGAAACTCGCTGCCTTTGCCGGCGTCATCGCGCCCGGCCTCTGGCTCGCCGTCCAGGCGGCGGGCGGGCTGCTCGGCTCCAAGCCCGTGACGGAAGCGATCCACCAGACCGGCGACTGGACGGTGCGGCTCCTGCTGCTGTCGCTCGCGGTGACGCCGGCCCGCCACATTTTCAACTGGCCGCGGCTGATCCTCGTCCGCCGCATGGTCGGCGTCGCGGCGCTCGCCTATGCGGTGCTGCATCTCGGCCTCTATGTCGTCGATCAGGCCTATGATCTTTCCAAGGTCGCCAGCGAGATCGTGCTGCGCTTCTATCTCACCATCGGCTTTGCCGCGCTGGTCGGCCTTGCCGTGCTCGGCGCGACCTCGACCGACGCCATGATCCGCCGCCTCGGGGCCGCCCGGTGGAACCGGCTGCACCGCATCGTCTATGGGCTGGCGGTGCTCGCCATCCTGCACTTCTTCCTGCAGAGCAAGATCGACGTCACCGAGCCGACGCTGATGGCGGGCCTGTTCCTCTGGCTCATGGGCTTCCGGCTCATGCGCCGGCTGAACCTGGCCGCGACGCCGCTGCAGCTCGCCGGACTGGCGGTCGCGGCGAGCGCGGCGACCGCGCTCCTGGAGACCGCCTGGTACGCCCTGCGCACCGGCGTCATGGCTTCCCGGGTGTTCATGGCCAATTTCTCCATCGATATCGGCCTGAGGCCGGCCGCCTGGGTGCTGATCGCGGGCCTTGTCGTTTCGGCCCTCGCGCTGGTCCGCCGTGCGGCACGCGCGCCGGAACGGCGCCGGACACGGCCGGTGCCGGCCGCCGCCGGCAGCGCGGCGGAGTGATCGGGTGGAACGGCGCGTGCGGGCAGGGAAAATCGTCTGTCGAGACTGCCGATATTGTCCTATGACAGATCTGTAGACATGACTTCCCTTTGGGCCTACCCCTAGGCGACCGGCCAATACCGGCCGGCCATCCGTTCGTCAGCGGCGGAAAGCCAAGGGGGAGCGCTGCACCGGCCCGACGAAGCGGCAGTGAAGGGGACATGGACAATGGCTGACCAAGGTTTGGCCGACCGGGCCGTCGACCCGGGCATGATGTGCCGCAAGACAGTGTCGGACATCATTGCCGAAGGCGCCCATCACACCTTGCCGAAGACACTCGGGCCCTGGAGCATCACCGCGCTGGGCATCGGCTGCATCATTGGCGCCGGCATCTTCGTGCTGACCGGCACGGCGGCAGCCCAATATGCCGGACCCGCCATCATGCTGTCCTTCGTCGTCGGCGGCATCGCCTGTGCCTTCGTCGGTCTGTGCTATGCCGAGCTCGCGGCGCTTCTGCCGGTCTCGGGCAGCACCTATACCTATACCTATGCGACGCTCGGCGAGCTCGTCGCCTGGATCATCGGCTGGGATCTGGTGCTGGAATATGCCATGGGCGCGGCGACGGTCGGGGTCGGCTGGTCCGGCTATGCCGTCTCGCTGCTCGCCAATTTCGGCATCCATGTCCCGCCCGCCTATGCGGCCGCGCCCGGTACGGTCGTCAGGCTTGTCGACGGCTCGACGGTGACCGGCATCGTCAACCTGCCGGCCGCCTTCATCATCCTGTTCCTCACCGCGATGCTGATCGGCGGCACCAAGGAATCGGCTCGCCTCAACAACATCATGGTGGCGGTGAAGCTTGCCGTGGTGCTGGCCTTCATCCTGATCGGCGCCGGCTTCGTCACGTCCAGCAACTGGACGCCGTTCATTCCTGCCAATACCGGCGAGTTCGGCCATTTCGGCTGGTCCGGCATTCTGCGCGGCGCGTCGGTGGTGTTCTTCGCCTTCATCGGCTTCGATGCGGTCTCGACGGCGGCGCAGGAAACCGCGAACCCGCAGAAGGACATGCCGATCGGCATTCTCGGCTCGCTGTTCATCTGCACGGCGCTTTATGTCCTCGTCTCGGCGGTGCTGACCGGCCTGGTCTCCTACCAGCAGCTGAACGTGGCCGACCCCATCGCTCGCGCCGTCGACGTCATCGGCTGGGCCTGGTTCGCCGTGCTGATCAAGGTCGGGGCGCTTGCCGGCCTCACCACCGTGATTCTCGTCCTGCTTTACGGCCAGAGCCGCATCTTCTTCACCATGGCCAATGATGGCCTCCTGCCGGGCCTGTTCCGCCGCGTTCATCCGCGCCTCGGCACGCCGAGCGCGAGTCTCGGACTGGTCGGCGTCGTCGTCGCCGCCATCTCCGCCCTGGTGCCGATCCACATCCTCGGCGAAATGGTCAGTATCGGCACGCTGTTCGCGTTCATCCTGGTCTGCTGCGCGGTGATCTATCTCCGGCGCTCCGACGCCGAGATCGCCCGGCCGTTCCGCACCCCCGCCGTGCCGGTCGTCCCGCTCGGCGGTGTCCTGTGCTGCCTTGCCCTGATGATCGCGCTGCCCTGGGAGACCTGGCTGCGGCTAATCGTCTGGCTGGCCATCGGGCTTGTCATCTATGCCGCCTATGGCAGCCGCCATTCGGTGCTTCGGCGCGGCCCGCGGGCGCAACGGCCGCTACGGTAGCCGCCTTTCGCGCCGGACGGGTCCGGCACGGGCGGATCGGCTGGCCGGGCTCGACAAGTCGGGTCCGGCACCACATCTTTGGACCTGAAACGCGGCCTCCGGCCGGCGCGCGCCGAAGGTGCGCCGGCCGCCGCCCGCACAGCGCCAGGATCGGAACCATGACCTCATCAGCCGAACAGGCCAGCCGCTATCCCGTCACCCATACGGACGAGGAGTGGCGCCGCCTGCTGACGCCGGAGCAATATGCCGTGCTGCGCGGCCATGGCACCGAGCGGCCGGGCAGCTGCGCGCTCAACTACGAAAAGCGCGCCGGCACCTTCTCCTGCGCCGGCTGCGGCCAGGACCTCTTCGTCTCGCACAAGAAGTTCGAGAGCGGCACGGGCTGGCCGAGCTTCGACACGCCGGTGGCCGGCAGCGTCGAGGAAAGCATCGACAGGTCCTACGGCATGGTGCGCACCGAGGTGCATTGCAGCCGCTGCGGCGGCCATCTCGGCCATGTCTTCCCGGACGGCCCGCCGCCGACCGGGCTGCGCTATTGCATCAACGGCGTGGCGATGAATTTCAGGCCGGAATAGGCGGCGCGCCGGGCCGCCCGGCCTCAGAGCACGAGGCCGGTCGCCGCGTCGATCAGGTGCATGTGATTGAGGTCGGCGGCAAGGCGCATCGGCTGGCCGTCGGCGGCACCGGCATTGGGATCGACGCGGCCGCAGAGCTGGGCTCCGGCAATGGTGAAATAGACCAGCGTCTCGTTGCCCATCGGCTCGATCACGTCGAGCTTGATCTCGAACGGCTCCTTGCCGGGCGGCATGTGCGGGTCGGTCTCGGTCAGATGCTCCGGCCGGATGCCGAGCAGGAGATCCGCCTTGCCGGCATGCGGCCTGTAGCGCGCGGTCTTGGCTTCGGGCACGGCGAGCGCGATCGTGTCGGTGAGCCGGACGCGCAGCGCCCCGCTCGCCTCTTCAAGCCGGACCGGCACGAAGTTCATGGCCGGTGAACCGATGAAGCCGGCGACGAACCGTGTCTTCGGATGGTGATAGAGTTCGTTCGGCGGGCCGATCTGCTCGATCCGCCCGTTGTTCATCACCACCACACGATCGGCGAGCGTCATCGCCTCGATCTGGTCGTGGGTGACATAGACGGTGGTGGTGCGCACCCTGAGGTGCACCTTCTTGATCTCGGTGCGCATCTGCACGCGCAGCTTGGCGTCGAGATTGGACAGCGGCTCGTCGAACAGGAAGACCTTCGGGTGGCGCACGATGGCGCGGCCCATGGCGACGCGCTGGCGCTGGCCGCCGGACAGCGCCTTCGGCTTGCGGTTGAGCAGCTCGGCAATGTCGAGGATGCGCGCGGCCTCGTCGACGCGGCTCTTGATCTCGGCCTTCGGGAAGCGCTTCAGGCGCAGGCCGAAGGACATGTTCTCGGCCACCGTCATGTGCGGGTAGAGCGCGTAGTTCTGGAACACCATGGCGATGTCCCGGTCCTTCGGCGGCACGTCGTTGACCACCTCGCCGTCGATGGCGATCTCGCCGCCGGAAATGTCCTCGAGGCCCGCGATCATGCGCAGCGTCGTCGACTTGCCGCAGCCGGACGGGCCGACCAGCACGACGAATTCGTGGTCGGCAATGTCGAGATTGATGCCGCGCACGGCTTCGACGTCGTCATAGCGCTTGACGACGTCGGTCAGGGTAACGCCTGCCATATGTCCCTCTTCAGCCCTTGGTCGCGCCGGCGGTGAGCCCCGCGATGTAATAGTCCATCAGGAAGGCGTAGATGATCAGCGGCGGGGCGGCGCCGAGCAGCGCCCCGGTCATGATCTGCCCCCAGTTGAACACGTCGCCCTTGATCAGCGTCGTGATGATGCCGACCGGCAGGACGAGCTGGTCGACCGAGGTGGTGAAGGCGAGCGGATAGAGGAACTGCGCCCAGCTCACCGTGAAGGCGAAGATGGTGGCTGCGATGATGCCGGGCAGCGCCACCGGCACGAAGATGCGGGTGAGCGTCTGCAGCCAGCTCGCCCCGTCGATGATCGCCGCCTCGTCGAGCTCCTTCGGGATCGAGGCGAAATAGCCGATCATGATCCAGGTGCAGAACGGCACGGTGAGGGTCGGATAGACCACGAGGAGCACCCACCAGCGATTGAGCAGCTGGATGCCGGTCCATTCGTGGAACACGGCGAACATCTTGAACAGCGGGATGAACAGGAGCGTGTCAGGCACGAGATAGGTGAGGAACACGCCGGTGGCGAGCGTCGCCGAACCCCAGAAACGCATGCGCGACAGGGCAAACGCCGCGGGGATCGAGATCAGCATGGTGATCGCCACCACGACGGTCGAGACGACGGCCGAATTGCGCGCGAAGGTGAGGAACTGGCCGGAGCCGAGCAGGGCGCGGTAGTTCTCCAGGGTCGGGTTGAACACCCACCAGGGATTGGTCGCCGCCGAGATCTCCGCGCTGCCCTTCAGCGAGGTGATCAGCATGTAGAGCGGCGGCACCAGGAAGAAGATGACGAACAGGACGAGAAAGAAATAGGACCAGCGCAGCGCCCAGGCGCGGTCCCGGCTCATCGAGCCGTAGCCTGTCTTGCGGGTCGGCGCGCCCTTGTCGAGAACGGCTGTGGCCATCAGGCTTCGTTCCCCCGTTTGTTGATGTCGCGCAGGATGAAGATCGCGGCGATGCCGAGGATCGGCACCATGAACAGCGACACCGAGGCGCCGAGCGGGATGTCGCTGCCCTCGATGCCGAGCCGGAACGCCCAGGTGGCGAAGAGATGGGTCTTGTCGAGCGGTCCGCCGGCGGTGAGCACCCGCACGATGTCGAAATTGGCGAAGGTGACGATGGTCGAGAACAGCGCGGTGATGGCGATGATGTTGCGCATCATCGGCAGCGTCACGTACCAGATGCGCTGCCACCAGTTGGCGCCGTCGATGGCGGCGGCCTCGTAGAGCTGGTCGGGCACCGATTTCAGCGCCGCCAGATACATGATCATGAAGAACGGCGCGCCGACCCAGATATTGACCAGGATCACCGAGAAGCGGGCCCAGTTGGCATTGCCGGTCCAGGCGATGGGGCCGAGCCCGAACAGCGAGAGGGTGTAGTTGAAGGCGCTGTAGGAGGGGTCGAACAGCCAGAGCCAGGCGAGCGTGCTCATGGCCGGCGGGATCACCCAGGGGATCAGCAGCATGCCGCGCCATTTGCGCTGGCCCTTGGCCGGAATGTTGTGCACGAAATGGGCGACGATGAAGCCGATCAGCGCCTTGAAGATCACCGCGGTGATGGCGAAGAGGCACGACTGCCAAACCACCATCCAGAAGGTTTCGCGGGTGAACAGGAACTGGATGTTGCCGAACGGGATGTAGCCGCAAATGCTCTGCGTCACCCACGTGCAGTTGCGCATCCAGGCGATGCTGGTCATCGACTTGCGCAGGGTCGAGAGATAGATCGCATAGAAGGCCGGATAGACCACCAGGACCAGGATCAGGAGGATCAGCGGCAGCGCCATCAGGAAGGCGATGGTCGACTTGCGCTGGAAGAAGCGCCTGAGCGCCGAGGGCCGGGCCTTGGCGGCTCGTGCCGTCGTTCCGGTGGAGTTCGAAGACAGGGCCGCATCGACCATGGGCTGCCTCGCATGATGAAGGATCGGGTCCGCCGGGCGGTATGGCCCGGCGGAGCGACGAGGACGGAACGCCGCGCGCTGCGGCGGGGGAAGGGGCAGCTCCGCCGGCCTAGCCGCGCAGGAAGCCTTCCACCTCGCTTTCGGCCCAGGCGAGCGTGCGGTCGATGGCCTCGCCCTGCATGTGGCGCACGATCATCTTGGTGAGCGTCGCCTGTGCGTAGATCTGCTGGGCGATCTTCGGCGGCGCCGGGGCGGCCGCGATCGACAGCGTCTGGTGGTTGTGCGGGTTCGGGTAGTGGTAGAGCGTTCCCTTGGGCGGCTCGGCCTCGGCCCAGGTCTTGAAGGTGAGGAATTTTTCGAAGGAGGGGATGTCGTAGCCGCCGGAGGCCTCGACGAACTTGGCCGCCGCCGCCGCCGTCGACATGTGCACGAGCACGCTCTTCGCCGCCGCCTTGTTCTGCGAGAAGCTCCAGATGTTCCAGAAATAGGGCAGGAAGGGTGCATAGCGTCCCTTCGGGCCCGACGGGAAGCCATGGTGCCAGAGCTGCTGGGCGACCTGCGGCGCGTCGCGCTTGGCGACCGCCCAGGCGCTCGGCGGGTTCATCACCATCGCGCCGCGGCCGGAGACGATCCATTTGTTGTTGGAGGAATCGTCCCAGGCCGGCGCGTCCTGCGGATAGAACTTGGCGACCCGCGCGCCATATTCGAGCGCCTGGCGCACGGCGTCGGACTTGACCGTGACCTCGCCCTTGGCATCGACCAGTGCCGCGCCGAAGGCGTGGAAGAAGGCGCCCGCCGTGTCGACGGAATCGGTCGTCTCGCCGAGCCCGACGCCGAAGGCGAAGCCGGCCTTGCTGCAGGCTTCCGCCGCCTTGGCATAGGTCTCCATGTTCCAGGTATCCGCCTTCGGCGCGGCGCCGGCCGGATACATGGCCTGGATGTCGATGCCGGCATGCTGCTTCATCAGGTCGAGCCGCGCGACCGGGCCCTTGATCTGCGAGCCGATGGTGGAGGGCACGCCGAGCCATTTGTCGCCGAGCTTGCCGAGATACTGCACGGTGCCGTTGACCTGCCCGTTCTCGGCGATCAGCTGCGTCATGATGTCGTTGCAGGGTTCGAGCTGCTCGGCATGGGCATGCGGCCACCATGTCGGCATGGCCAGGATGTCGTGGCCGGATTTGGCCTGGGCCTCGGCGGCGATCGTCAGGAGGTTCTTGTTGCCCTGCGAGGGAATGAAGTCGATCGTCACCTCGACCCGTTCCTTGGCCGCCCATTCGTTGATGACCGCGGTGGCCGCCGCATTGGCGCCGGGCACCCAGTGGTCCCACAGGCCGAGCGACAGCTTGCCGGCGGCGTGAGCGCCGCGCACATGGGGCGCGGCCAGCGCCACCGTCGTCAATGCGGCCGTGCTCGCCATGAAGCGGCGCCGCGTCCAAGTCTTCCCCTGTACAGTCTTCCCGTGCATCGCCTTGATCCTCCCTCTCTCGGCATGCGCGGCAGGTTCCCGCGCATGGGCGCGCCGGCCCCTGATTGTTGTGGATGATGAGCGCGTCTCAGACAGGCGAGCGCGGTTCATGGATCCCGTGAGGCTCGGACGACGGCGGTCAGTAAACGATAAAATTCGCCGGCCTCCTAGATGCCAAACCCGCGCATGGGGAAGTTTTATTCTTTTCGCATCCGCACAAGGAGCGGTCCGCGCCCCGCGAATGCTTGGCGGTGCTGGTGCGACGGTGGGGATCGCAGGGCACCGTCGTGAGTGTGTCGGACAATATTCCTTTTGCAGTGCCGTCGAAATCGCCGCAGCAGCGAAAGGTGTCGCAAAGCAGATGCACAACAATTCGGCAGCGATGCACATGAGGCGTCGCCGCGCGTGGCGTTCATGCCGGGCCTGAACAAAAGATCGTGTCAGGTCATCGACATATTGCCTGAATTCTGTTCAGACTGGTTCCAACATGGTGGCGCCTCAAGGGAACCTGGCCCGTCATGTCGTCCGATGCCGCTGCGGCGCGTCGAAGCGCCAGCCAGCCGGCGGAAGGCGAATTCATTGCTCCAGGAGGAATGAGTGACGCCTACTGACATCGCGCATCCCGATTACTTTCATAAAGTCGTCGACTGCCAATGGGCCTGCCCCGCACATACGCCGGTCCCCGAATATATCAGGCGGATCTCCGCGGGAGACTATACCGGGGCCTATCTGATCAACTGGAAGTCCAACGTCTTCCCCGGCATCCTCGGCCGCACCTGCGACCGCCCCTGCGAGCCGGCCTGCCGGCGCGGGCGGGTCGAGGAGGAGCCGGTCGCCATCTGCCGCCTGAAACGTGTCGCAGCGGATTTCAAGGGTGAGGTGGCAGGCCTGATGCCCGGCCCGGCGCCGGTCCGCAACGGCCGGCGCATCGCCTGCATCGGCGGCGGTCCCGCGTCGCTCACGGTCGCCCGCGATCTCGCGCCGCTCGGCTACGACGTGGTGGTGTTCGACCAGGATCCCAAGGCGGGCGGCATGATGCGCTCGCAGATCCCGAAATTCCGGCTGCCCGACAGCGTCATCGACGAGGAGGTGGGCTATGTCATGGCGACCGGCGTCACCTTTCGCGGGGCGAAGCGCATCGACAGCTTGAAGAGCGTTCTCGCCGAGGGCTTCGACGCGGTCTTCGTCGGCACCGGCGCGCCGCGCGGCCGCGATCTCGACCTGCCCGGCCGACGCGAGGCGGCGGCCAACATCCATGTCGGCATCGACTGGCTCGCCTCCGTCTCGTTCGGCCATGTCGACACGATCGGCCGGCGCGTCATCGTGCTCGGCGGCGGCAATACCGCGATGGATTGCTGCCGTTCATCCCGCCGTCTCGGCGGCGTCGAGGTGACCGTGGTGGTGCGCTCGGGCTTCGAGGAGATGAAGGCTTCGCCCTGGGAGAAGGAGGATGCCATGCACGAGGGCATCCCGATCCTCAACTACCGGGTGCCCAAGGCCTTCACCCATGAGAACGGCCGGCTCACCGGCATGATTTTCGAGAAGGTGAAGGCCGAATATGACGACAAGGGACGGCGCCAGCTGGTGCCGACGGACGAGCCGGACGAGCATATCGCCTGCGACGACGTGCTGATCGCGGTCGGCCAGGAGAATGCCTTTCCCTGGATCGAGGAGGATGCCGGCATCCGGTTCGACCGCTGGGGCCTGCCGGTGGTCGATCCGAAGACCTTCCAGTCGAGCCTGCCCAACGTGTTTTTCGGCGGTGATGCCGCGCTCGGCCCGAAAAACATCATCTGGGCGGTCGCCCACGGCCACGAGGCGGCGATCTCGATCGATGCCTTCTGCCGTGGCGCCGATGTCGCCGTGCGGCCGCCGCCGACGGTGACCCTGATCAGCCAGAAGATGGGCATCCACGAATGGTCCTATGACAATGCCATCGCGAACGACCTGCGCTTCAAGGTGCCGACGCTCGACAATGCCATCGCGCTGAAGGACATCCGCACCGAGGTGGAGCTCGGCTTCGACGGCAAGCTCGGCTATGCCGAGGCGCAGCGCTGCCTGAACTGCGACGTTCAGACCGTGTTCGAGCCGAAGCTCTGTATCGAATGCGATGCCTGCGTCGACATCTGCCCGATGGACTGCATCACCTTCACCGGCGACGGACCGGAGGAGGACCTGCGCGGGCGGCTCAACGCGCCGGCCGAGAACCGCGACCAGGCGATCTATCTCTCGGCCGGGCTGAAGACCGGCCGCGTCATGGTCAAGGACGAGGACGTCTGCCTGCATTGCGGCTTCTGCGCCGAGCGCTGTCCGACCGGGGCCTGGGACATGCAGAAATCGATCATCGACACGATCCATGCGGGGCATGCATGCCAATCCAGAGCGTGAACGACTTCGTCATTCGCTTCGCCAATGTGAACGGGTCGGGTTCGGCGAGCGCCAATCTCCTCTTTGCGCGATCGATCATGCGCATGGGCGTGCCGATCGCGCCGCGCAACATCTTCCCCTCGAACATTCAGGGCCTGCCGACCTGGTACGAGGTCAGGGTGACCGAACAGGGCCATCTCGGCGCCCGCGGCGGCACCGACATGATGGTGGCGATGAACCCGCAGACCTGGGACAAGGACATCGCGTCGATCGAGCCGGGCGGCTATCTCTTCTATGACTCCTCGCGGCCGGTGCCGGCCTCCAGGCTGCGCGACGACATCAGCGTGATCGGCATGCCGCTGACCGACATCGTCAACCGCGAATATTCCGATCCGCGCCAGCGCCAGCTGTTCAAGAACATCATCTATGTCGGCGCGCTCGCCGCCCTGCTCGACATCGAGATCGGTGTCATCGAGACGCTGATCGGCGAGCAGTTCAAGGGCAAGGACAAGCTGATCCAGCCGAACCTGAAGGCGCTGGCGATCGGCAACGACTATGCCAAGGCACATTTCGCTTGTCCGATCGGTTTGCGCGTGCGCCGCGCCGACGGCATCGGCGACCGCATCTTCGTCGAGGGCAATGCCGCGGCCGGCCTCGGCGCCGTCTATGGCGGCGCGACGGTGTGCGCCTGGTACCCGATCACGCCCTCGACCTCGCTCGCCGAGGCCTTCGAGCGCTATTGCGGCCGGCTGCGCGTCGATGCCGAGACGGGCCGGAAGAAATTCGCCATCGTCCAGGCCGAGGACGAGCTCGCCTCCATCGGCATGGTGGTGGGCGCGGCCTGGAACGGCGCGCGCGCCTTCACCGCGACCTCGGGGCCGGGCATCTCCCTGATGCAGGAATTTCTCGGCCTTGCCTATTTCGCCGAGATCCCGGCCGTGCTGTTCGATGTGCAGCGCGGCGGGCCCTCGACCGGCATGCCGACGCGCACGCAGCAGTCCGACATCCTGATCGCCGCCTATGCAGCCCATGGCGACACCAAGCATGTGCTGCTGTTTCCGCGCGACCCGAACGAGGCCTTCACCTTTTCGGCACTCGCCTTCGACCTGGCCGACCGGCTGCAGACGCCGATTTTCGTCATGCTCGATCTCGACATCGGCATGAACCAGCACCTCTGCGCGCCCTTCGCCTGGGACGATGCCCGCGCGATGGACCGCGGCAAGGTGATGACGGCGGAGGAACTGGAGGCGGGGCGCGATTTCGGCCGCTATCTCGACGTCGACGGCGACGGCATTCCCTACCGCACCTATCCCGGCACCCACCCGACCCGCGGCTCGTTCTTCACCCGCGGTTCGACGCGCGACCGCTATGCCCGCTATACGGAAGAGGGCGCCCCTTACGTCGACAATATGGAGCGGCTGCTGCGCAAGTTCGAAACCGCCAAGGCGCTGGTGCCGCAGCCGGTTCTGGCCAGCGCAGCCCAGCCGACCCGGCTCGGGGTCATCCATTACGGCTCGACCGGCCCGGCGATGGACGAGGCGGCGGCCCTGCTCGGCGCCGACGGCCTGCATGTCGACACGCTCAGGGTGCGCGGCTTTCCGTTCGGCCGGGAGGTGACCGATTTCATCGCGGCGCACGAGCAGGTCTTCGTGGTGGAGCAGAACCGCGACGCCCAGCTGCGCACGCTGCTGATCGCCGAGTGCGGCATCGACCCGGCGCAGCTCGTGCCGGTGCTCCACTATGACGGCACGCCGATCACCGCCCGCTTCATTCATCGCGACATCAAGGCCAAGGCCGCGGTGGTGCCAGCCGCCGCCCGGCGCGAGGTATTGTCATGACCTATCTTGCCAAGCCCAAGTTCCATCATCCGGCGATCGAGACCAACGCGCTCGGCTTCACCCATCGCGACTACGAGGGCGCGATCTCCACGCTCTGCGCCGGCTGCGGCCACGATTCCATTTCCGCCGCCATCATGCGCGCCTGTTTCGAGCTGAGCCTGCCGCCGCATCGCATCGCCAAGCTCTCCGGCATCGGCTGCTCGTCGAAGACGCCGACCTACTTTCTCGGCCAGTCGCACGGCTTCAATTCGGTGCATGGCCGCATGCCCTCGGTGCTGACCGGGGCGAACCTTGCCAATCGCGACC
Organism: Phreatobacter sp. AB_2022a; assembly: GCF_026847585.1. NCBI lineage: Bacteria > Pseudomonadati > Pseudomonadota > Alphaproteobacteria > Hyphomicrobiales > Phreatobacteraceae > Phreatobacter > Phreatobacter sp. AB_2022a. The sequence continues at coordinate 143,128 of NZ_JAPSET010000002.1, read as the reverse complement.
TCATCTATCTCGGCGTGTCCGGCGACGGCGACAGCGCCTCGATCGGTTTCGGCCAGTTCGCCCATGCCATCCGCCGGGCGGTGAACATGGTCTATATCGTCGAGAACAACGGCGTCTACGGCCTGACCAAGGGCCAGTTCTCGGCGACCTCCGACCGGGGCTCGAAGAGCAAGAAGGGCGTGCTCAACGCCGATTCGCCGATCGACCTCGTGACGATCGCGCTGCAGCTCGGCGCGACCTTCGTCGCCCGCTCCTTCTCCGGCGACAAGGACCAGCTCGTGCCGCTGATCAAGGCGGCGCTCGAGCACGAGGGCGCTGCCTTCATCGACTGCATCTCGCCCTGCATCGCCTTCAACAACCATGACGGCTCGACCAAGAGCTTCGACTATGTGCGCGCCCACAATGCCGCGCTGAACAGCCTCGACTTCATGACCGGCAAGGCGCCGATCACCGCCGACTATGCGGAGGGCGCGATGCAGGAGATCGCCCTGCACGACGGCTCGACCATCCGCCTGCGCAAGCTGAACGGCGACTACGACATTGCCGACCGCGCCGCCGCGCTCGGCCATCTCTACCGCGTCCAGGCCTCCGGCGAGATCGCCACCGGCCTCATCTATCTCGAGGAAGGGGCGGGCGACCTGCACGCCCGGCTCAACACCGATGCGCGGCCCCTGAACGCCCTCGGCGACCGGGACCTCGTGCCGGGCGCCGCCGCCCTCGACCGGATCAATGCGGGGCTGCGGTAGGGGGTGGGCGAATAGCGAGTGGCGAATGGGGATCAGGGAAGGGGCAAAAAGGGGTTGCGGGGCGGCCGGGGATCGCGGGATCTGTCACTCGCCACTCGCCACTCGCCACTCGCCACTCGCCACTCGCCACTCGCCACTCGCCACTCGCCACGCGCCACGCGCCACGCGCCACGCGCCACGCGCCACGCGCCACGCGCCACGCGCCGCTCGCCGCTCGCCACGCCCCACGCCCCACGCGCCACGCGCCGCTCATGCAGGCTGGCTCTGCAGCCGCCTTGCTTTCCCTTTCGGCGAATCGCTGCAACCATGGCGGGGATGCGTGCCTCGAGGCCGCACACGGGCGTCCGAGGGGCTGGGCATGGTGGATTTCATCTGGCGCGCGGTGGTGATCGGCCTTGCCGCGACCGCCGTGATCGATCTCTGGGCGCTGGTCCTGAAGCGCGCCTTCGGCATTCCGCCAGCCAACTGGGCCATGGTCGGCCGCTGGTTCGGCCATCTGCCGCGCGGCACCGTCGTCCATGCCGACATCGCCAAGGCCGAACCGATCGCCAACGAGCTCGCGCTCGGCTGGCTCTGCCACTATGCCGTCGGCATCCTCTTCGCCGCGGCGACCCTCGTTCTCGCAGGTCCCGCCTGGCGCCTCGCCCCGACCCCCGCCTGGCCGCTCGTCGTCGGCCTCGTCACCGTCGGCTGCGGCTGGTTCATCCTCCAGCCCGGCATGGGCGCCGGCATCGCCGCGTCGCGCCGCCCGAATGCCGGCCAGATCCGGGCCCTCAACATCGTCAGCCACACCATTTTCGGGCTGGCGATGTTTGGGGTGGCGTGGGTGGTGAGGTGAGGGGCCTTCAGCGCGGAGGCTCGCTGAGGAGAAGGGCCGAAAGCCGTTCCACATGCAGGGCCGGGTCGAAGAAGGCCCGCGCCTGCCGGATCCCGGCAGCGCCGAGGCGCTGGCGAAGATCGGGGTCGGAACGCAGGATTTTCAGCGCGTCGGCGGCTTCCTCGATATCGGGCTCGGCCCAACGGGCGTCCGCAGGGTCGTCCCAGGCAACGCCCTTGCCGGCGTAATTGCTTTGCGGATCCTCGATCGGAACCAGGCGGTAGCCGATCGGGAAACCGCACTGGGCGGAGAAGAAATCGGTATTGCCGGACCAGTCGGTGGCGATGACCGGAATGCCGCGCATCATCGCTTCGGCAACCGCGAGCCCCAGCCCTTCCGCCCGGTGCAGCGAGACGACCGCGTCGGCCTCGGCATAGAGGGCATCGATACCGGCATCGTCGAGCACCTCGCCGTTCATGACGATGTTCGCCGCGCCGCCGGCGGCCGCACGCATCTCCTTCATCGCCTCGGGCCAGGCCGCAGCGTTGAGATATTTGACCACCAGCCTGACGCCGGGATCGTCACCGAAGGCTCGACGGAAGGCCCGAATGGCCGCGCACGGGTTCTTTCGCGCGAAATTCGACGCGATGTTGAACAGGACGAGGGCGGTGAAGGGGCTTGCGGCCGCCTTGGGCGCGCGCCCGCCACTCGCCGGCACCGTCAGTGGATAGTTGACGACATGCACCGGCCTTGCTTCCGCGAGCGGTCGGATGGCATCGGCAACGAAGCGTGTGCTGGCGCAGAAATCGTGGACGAAGGGAAGCGCCCTTCGCCAGTCGCGCGGCAGTTTCGGCAGTTCCCAAAACCAGTGAGCGACGACGCGCTTGCCGGTGACGAGGCGTCTGCCGAGAAAGGCCATGACGCGCGGGATCGACGGGCCGCTCACGTGGATGATGAGGGTGCCGGCGCCGACCAGCTCGCGGCCATCGTCGAACCGGAAATCGGGGTAGTTCGCCTCATGCATCAGCGTCGCGGTGACGTCGATGCCATAGACCTCGAAGCCAGCCGCTTTCAGCGCGTCATGCGACTTGCGCGCCGCATCGCCGAGGCCGGAGGTCTGATTCAGAAAGCCAACGATGATAAACGGCTGCCTGGCCTGGGCTTCCGTGCTGATGGCAGGCGCCCGCCAAGCCGAAATGCGTGCGAAGAGGGCTCGTCGCGGTCCAACCGGCAATCGACGCCAGACATGGTGATGCAAGAGTTGGAAAAGCGGAGTGATCACGAAGGGGGTGCCTATATTCGATTGAGAAAGGCGTCTCATAGCGAACCACCCGTCCCGGCGCATCCTTGCACGACAGAGCGTGGCCCGGGGCCATCGGATGGAGGCTGGGATTAGGTTCAAGATATCGTCGACACTGCTGTCAAGACACGTTAGTAGCATTGGGATCGCATGTAATTCTCGTTCTCATTGCAATAGAAACCCATTTCGTGCTTTCTCAGTTGAACGGGCGAGTCGTTCGCAAGCGTCCACCAGGTGGCGTAAAAACCTCGCTCCACTATTGTCATATCTGCTCCGAGGAATTCGCTCGTGCCCCTATCTGAAGTCATGAACGTTTCGCGTTACAGTGATGAGCGATGGCTATCTCTACATCTTGAGCTCGAAACATATTCGATAGACAAGCATGTTTTTAAGACGCACGAAGGAGAGATATACCGAAAGGGATGGGAATGGACGCATTGCTTATACGGTCTCGAAAAGCTTGGTGCATTACAACCGAATGCGCAGGCGCTTGGGGTAGGAGCGGGGCGCGAGCCGGTCATATTTTGGCTTGCCGACCGAATCGGCCACGTCACAGCGACCGATCTCTATGGAAACGAGGCTTGGGCAGGCAGCAATGGGGCTGAAGCGCCTGCCGAAATTGTAAAAGATGCCAAGAGATTTTGCGCAAGGGAATTTAATTCTAAAAAGGTAACATTCGCTAATGTCGACGGAACCGATATTCCTTATGCTTCAAATTCGTTCGATTTTTGCTGGTCTCTATCATCAATTGAGCATTTTGGTGGACACGAGGCATCGGCCCGTGCGGTCCGGGAAATGGGTCGAGTGGTAAAGCCAAGCGGAATTGTATGTATTGCGACCGAATATCTTCTTCTTCCTGAGTATCGGCATGCGGAATTTTTTACGCGAGATCAGATAGAGAAATATGTTATCGGTGCATCGCCCGAATTGGAGTTGGTGGATGGTATGAGCTGGGACTTGCCTCCATTGGATTACCTTATTGACCAGATCTGTTTCAGAAGCGATGGAGTTCACCGTAGGCGTCGACATGTGATTTTAAATGACGGCTTTGTCCAATGGACATCGTTCATGGTCTTCTTGCGGAAGAAGACGTGAAGGGATTTTCACAGGCAATTTAGTCGAATAAAGTTGATTGGGGCAACAAGTATCGCGGTATGCTGAAGTGAATTTGTCGTTGCTGACGTTGCCCCCAGTTTTTATCCAGTTCTGAGTTCGTTTCTGGCGGTTGTGGAGCCCTTTGGGGCAGGTGAAGCGGCGAGTTCTGGCGCTGTGCTTGTCGCATGGCGCGGCGCCAGCGGCCGACGCGGGGTGAAGGTCGAGGCGAAGACAGTTGGGGTCTGCCATCCGAGTTGCGAATGAGGGCATGCGGTGTTGTAGTCGACGCGCCAGTTGGCCGAGGCGGTGCGCGCCCGCGACAGCGACGAGAACAGGGTCTCGTTGAGCAACTCGTCACGCAGCCGGCCGTTGAAGCTTTCGATGAAGCCGTTCTGCATCGGCTGGCCAGGTGCAATGGAGTGCCAGCGCTCCGGATCGTGCTCTCGGCTGGCCAAGCCTCCGACAAGGCTGCCGTTGAGGCCCTCATCGACGGCTTGCCGCCAACGCAAGCTCTCGTCGCCGACAGGGGCTACGACGCCCAAGCCATCCTCGACCTGGTTCGAGATCGCGGAGGTTGCCCTCACATCCCGACCCAGCGCGATCGGAAAATCCAGCGCTCCGTCGATCCGACCATCTACCGTCAACGCAACCAGGTCGAGCGCTTCTTCTGCAAGCTCAAGCACTTCAGGCGCGTCGCAACGCGCTTCGACAAGCTCGCCAGGAACTTCCTCGCCGCCGTGCTGCTCGCTTCAACCCGCCTCTGGCTTAGGACTTATGAGTCCACCACCTAGAGCGTTTCATGTTTTGATTGAAGCATAGCCGGCACTTTCGAAGTAGTTGGTACATTTGGCAGGGCCGATGCCGGCGACGAGTGTGCCGATGTGCCGCCAAGTGTCGTCGACGATTCGCTTCCGGGCTGTGCGCATCCTGTGCTTGATCTTGGCGAAGGCCTGCTCGATCGGATTGAGGTCGGGCGAATAGGGCGGCAGGAACCGGAGCCTTGCGCCGGCGGCCTTGATGAGCGGACGGATCGCCGGGGATTTGTGGCTGCCGAGATTGTCCATGATGACGATGTCGCCGGCGTTCAGCGTGGGGACGAGCAGTTGCGCGACATAGGCGCGGAAGCATGAACCGTTGATCGGGCCATCGAAGACACAAGGGGCGGCGAGCGCGCCGGCGCGAAGGGCGCCGAGGAAAGTCAGGGTGCGCCAGTGCCCGTGCGGCGCGACGCCCTCAGGCGCTTGCCCTTCTGGCCCCAGCCATAGAGCGGAGCCATGTTGGTCTTGATCCAGGTCTCGTCGATGAAAACGAGTTTGCCGGGATCCAGCCGCGCCTGCCACGCCCGCCAGCGCTGGCGTTTGCGGCCACGTCGGCTCTGGCCTGCTCAAGGGCGAGTATCGTTTTTTTTTTGAAGCGCAGGCCCTCGCGGCGCAGAAAGCGCCAGATCGCATCATGCGAGACCGCGATCCCCCGCGCCGCCAGCTCCGCCTTCAGGGCATGCAGCGTCAGGCTTGAATTCTGGCCGATCCGCTCGGCGATGACGGCACGATGGGGTTCCAGTACCCACTTGCGGTGGCCACCCATCTGGCCCGGGGCCACCGAGCCGGTCGTCCGCTGGCGCTGTGACCATTTCACCAAGGAAGACACCGCCGCCCCGAACCGCAACCGACCGGCTCGTCTCGCCGGCCAACACAGCCACCACCACTCGTTCGCGCAGATCATTCGAAAGAGGTCGGACCATTAGATGCTGGCCTCCGCTCAGCCGGCATCTTGAATCACAATCCAATGACCGCGGGAATCCCTCCCGATTCGATCAACCACGGAAACGCTCTAGTCGCAATGCTTTGATCAAGCCCGCCAGCCTAGAGGCTAACGCCTCGTAGGAATTCTCCCGGCGCCACTTTTCGGCAGCCCGAGCGCGATCCGCGATGGAGGAATCTCCGACGCGGAGGCGGTTGATGATCTCGGCAATATCGCCTGCCAGAGTGGCGGGCTCGTTACTTGTTGCCTGAAAGACCAATGCTTTGACGTCTTCGAAGATCGGCAAATCTGTCGTGAGGACGGGCCGCCCCGTCGCCAGACCAAACCGAACGGCGCCGCTCGCCGACTCGCCTGTTTTTTCATAGGGAAAAACGAGAAGATTACACTGACTCAGATGCGCAAGTGCGGTCTCATCCGGCAAGAATTCGGTCCGCAATTGTGCCCTCTCCGTAAGGCCCAGCGCTTCGATATCGGCGCGCAGGTCACGCGCAAGATCCTTGGATAGGTCGACCGGATATTCCGCGTTGAAAAGCTGTAGAGTGAGTAAGGGATCTGCTTGCGCTAGAATGCTAAAGGCTTTCACCAACTCGCGGAGCCCCTTGTGAGGCAAGCAGAACCCATAACTGCCAACAGTAAAGGGAGCATGAGATGGAGGCGCTGCAAAATTGGAAGCCGGTCCGTCGATAACCCCGTGCGGGAAAAGCGTCGCATTGGTCACAACCCCGATCTCTTTTAACCGGTTCAGGTCGTGGTGGGAATGCACCAGAACACGATCGCAAGCTCTCAAGACATCGGCAAGATTGGATAATTTCTTTTCGGGATATCCGGGCGGGTCTATTGTCGAATGCAAGGTTATGAGAACCGTTCGATCGTTTTGTTTTTGCTCCAGGACAAATGATTTGAGATTCTCAAAATCAAAGAAGCCGAAATTGAATTGAATAACGATAACATCAACCTTCGATTGCTCCACGGCTTCGGCTAAAGGTTGGAGTGATGAACCCGGGGCGGCTTTTTGCCAAGCACGGACAACGCCATCCTCGTCGGGCGTGATCAAAGCATCGTCGATGGCACCGAAAATAATCGGCCTCGGTGCAAGCCAGCGGATGAGATGCTCGGAATAGGTTGCAATTCCGCATTCACAGTTCCAAGTCGTAATCCAGCCGATCCGGTGAGGCGGCGGAGGCCTCTGTGCGGCCCAGTCGTCTACAGCGCTGCAGAATCTATCTACGACGTCGCTCCATTTGTGTTGGGCCAAGAGCAACTCGCGCCCCGCCGCCGCCTTCCGTGCCCGTTCTGTTGGCGACGCGGCATGCGCCTCGCGCATGCGTTCCGCAAGGTGGTGGCAATCGGGCTCGGCCCAGACGGACGATGACATTTCGAAATGTGTCTTCGCCGGTACATACTGGTAATCGACAAGCCACGAGGTTTCTTCATTGCAGAAATCGAGCTGTCCGCTCCATCCGGTGGCGATGACCGGTATGCCGGTCAGCATGGCCTCGGCCAGAGGCAACCCATAGCCCTCCGCCCGGCTCGGCGCCACAAGAACCTGGCAGTGCCGATAAAGGGCCTTGAGCTTAGCGTCAGGCAGATCATCGAAAATCAACAAAACGTCGGGAAAGTCTGGGTCGCTGGCTTGCAATGCCTGCAGATCGGCTCGAATCGTATTGTGTGGATTCTCAAACGTCTTGATTATGAGAGTTACGTCGTCTGCTTGACGAAAGGCCTTCCCGTAAGCAGCAAGCAAGACATCGGCGCCCTTCCGCGGAAAGCAAGACGATACGTGAAGAAAGCGAAATGTCTTGCCCGGGAAATCCACCTCCGGACCGGGGACGATGCTCTCCCAGTGATCGACGCCGGCCCCCGATACCTTCATCGGCACGGCAACGCCATTGTCTTGCAGCACTTTCATCACGTGCGTGGACAGACAGGTCAGCCCATCGAGGTGAAGATTGAACTGGTCCACCCATTCGGTGGGGAAGCGGCTCTCTTCCCAAGCATAGTGATGGAGGAAGTTACCCGCGCCCGCAGCATCATTCACGCGCGGCGGATAGAGGTTTCGCGATATGATGAGCGATCTATTTTGCCAGTCTTCCAAGTTATTCCCGAAAAGTGGCAAAATATCCGGATGGTTCTTTTGCAAGAACGCCTCATCAGGTCGATAGTCGCCTGGCCCTTCAGTTGAGTGGAGGACAACAAACTCTCCTTTGGCCTTGAGCGCCCGCGCTGTTTCCCTGTTGAGAAGAGCAAGACTATAAGTTGAATCGAACGGTCCTTCCAAACGGTAGGCCCGCCGGCCGCCGTTCGCCGTTCGAGGAGATACGGAGTCGATTGCATCGAGATTGGTCGCCACGACGTTAGCTAATTCCCGCAGATCGGTGGGAGTCGGATGTGCGTGGGCGGGAGGTATCGCGCGGATGGCAGAGATGAGCGCCCCATAGCAAGAAGACCGACTCGTACGACCTCGTTGGTCCCCGAGATCGGGAATACGTTCTAGTGCTCGCCATGCCGCACGCGCCGTCCTGTCCCAATTGAACAAGGCCCGTCGGGCAACTGCATTTTTCTTGAGCCGTTGACGGTATTTTTCATCGCTCGTGATACGCATCATCATTTCGGCAAGCGCTTCGACGGAATAGGGGTCGAACATCGCCTCTTGTAGGCCGATGATCTCGGGTATACTAGAAGTATTAGCGCCGATAACGGCTGCATCGCAGTGCATTGCTTCGAGTATAGGTAGTCCGAATCCTTCGTGGGTTGATGGATATACCATTGCTAGGCAATTTTCGTAAAGATGCCGCAGGTGTGCGTCAGAAATGTTGCCTGTGATGACAATATCAGCATAGTTTACACCCGCCATCTGTGTAATTCGCTTGATTTCATAAATCACGGCAGGTTCGTTAGAAGTCACAAGAACGAGTTTGTAGGAATTTACGATTCGCTTCGAGAGCCGTCCGAAGGCTTTTAACAGTGTTTCGAAATTTTTTCTCTTTTCGTATGTCGCTGTGTAAATAAAGTATGGTTTATCAATATGCCAATCTTCCGCGGTTAATATTTTTTGTGACGACCGATAGGTCGATCGCTCCGAAAATTCATCTGCACCCCCCATAATGCTGATGATGCGCTCGGGTGGAATCTTGAGATCTGCGGCGACCTCCTTACCCGCCGAATCGGAGATGGCGAGGAAAAGGTGGCTGCTACTGAATGCTCGCAGCTTATCCGCGTACCAGGCCCGAATAGCGGGCGACGGAAGATAGTGATCTGGATTCCGTGCCGGTATCAGATCGTACGCGATCGCGACACGGCGCGCCGTTCCGGCCAGGGGCTGGATCGACGTAAAGACATCACCTCGAAACCCCTCAAAAATGCTAGTATGCAGAATAACGTCTGGCTCGAGGCTCGCTAAAACATGTTCCTTTACCAGCTCGCTTGCCATTCGGCGCCAGCGATCTGTAGGTTCATGATATGAATCGCAGCGCAAGGTTTCATAAGGGACGATATGCGATGACGGAATCAACTCGCTGAAATCCGCACGGATCGCAGCCAGGGATTCAGTCTGGCTGGCGCTGGCGACGAGCCAGACATCATGCTGGTCCTTATTGCGCAAAAGCCCCGCAACTAAACCACGCGTGTAGCGCCCGATGCCGCGAAAACGGCTAGCGGAATCCAATCCCGCTAAGTCAACGACCAATTTCATTGCACTTCCGACTATTCAATTACGGCTAAGGTCGGTGAAGATTTGCCTGGCGCGAAGTGAAAGTGGCACATCGCGTATTGGAATAGCGGGCGCGTCGGCAGCAGAGCCCGCCGCTTCGGTTAGCTTCGCTTCATGCTGCTCGGGCGCCGCGGAAGCCCGCGCCTGCGCGAAATGAACGAGCTTGCGTTTGAGTGGCGGAACCGTGCTTACCAGCGACCAAGCGAACGGCTTCAGCGCTGGGAAGCGCCGCGCAGCGGTGTAAAGTTGCTCAAGAAGGGGGCGGAGCGCACAACGAACGCGCCGACCAGTCCATCGAATTGGTGCCGACACCCGCCATGAAGTGGAGGCTAGCACAGCTGACAGCTGGCCGCTGACCAGATCTAGTTCTCTCGTCTTTTGTTCCAGCATGCCAGATAGATCAGCAATCGTGCCAAGGTCTGCCGTGCTCCTCTGGCGTGCTGCTTCGACCTGCCATTCTGCCGTTTGGACACGGTGGCTAAGCGAGGAAATGTTGTGCACCTCGATCTCGACAAGATCTGCTATTTTTTGAAGGGTCAGTTTCAGTTGTTCGGAACACTCGGGAGGTCGTCCTACGCGTTCGAGCGCGAGGTCGGCCAGTAGCGCATGAAACTCCGCGCGATTCTCCGATCCCGACGTCGGATGTTGACCGGCCTCGCCCTGCACGCCCTTCGTGGCCCCTCTGAGATCGGCTAAAAAGCCGAGCGCTCGATCCAGCGCCGCGTCGACCACGGAGACATCACGACTCATTCCGTCCGCGACGTTGGCGAGTCGCGCAATCTCCTGTGTGCGTTCCTGATCGCGCGCCGCGTGCGCTGCGATGACGTTCCGAACAAATATCGAGCGCTCTGAAAGTTCAAAAGCATCGAAAAGATTGGGGCCGGCCCCAAAGAACGTTTTTAGATCCTCCTGCTCAGAGTTAACATAAAAACGATTCAATCCATCAAAGTAAACAAACTGATAGCCCAACTCCTTAAGTGCTGGTTCCCATGCCATAAAGCTGGGCTCTTGCGAATTGGGTTTTGTGCTTTCTACGACGACAATCCATGGCCTGATAGAGGATGGTGCCCAACTGCCGATGACATCGGCTTCCATGCCTTCAACATCGATTTTGAGCCAATGAACAGGACGATTGCCATAAGTATCAAGAAGATCAGCCAAGGAAATACAAGGCACGTCAGTTGATTTGCTCGGCCGATTGTCGCTTCGATGCTGTGAAGCGATCTCCGCAATGCCCGTGCTCAATCCCGTCTCTGGAAACTCCCAAAACTGAATGATGCCACCTTTGCGGCCGATCGCAGCCTGTATGACGGTCTCGTGAGGGCGTGCCTCGCGGAGTGCATTAGCATAGACGTGATTTGGTTCGACGTGAATTCCGCGCCAGCCTCGCTCGTAGAACGTGAGGCTCACCGAATCGATAATAGGATCTTGCGCGCCGATATCTATATAAAATCCGTCAACGACATGCTTAAGGGCACGTGACAGAATAACATCTTCGAAGTTCTGGGCATACGAAATCATCGATTTGACGCTTTCACACTGAGCGAAGTTTATATTATTATTCCTGGACAACGATCAGTATTTCAAGAGACAGCATGGAGATCCAGCTTCCGAAGTGGGAGAAGCTGCCCGCCATAAGGTGAGAGATCTGTCAGGCAGATTTGAGCGCGAATTTATCTGGCGTCACTGCCGCTATCAAGAGCCCGGTGAAACGTATTTCAATTGTACCGGAGAAATCTCTTGGAATGGAGCACCCGACTGAGCTGCCTGCGCGAGTAAAGCAGAAATAATTCAGTGAGATATATGCTCCCGTTTTCATAAGTGTCTCGTCGTGGAATGAGTCCATCTTACTGTTAGCAAGGCGCCATAGGCGTGGGGAAAGGAGCGAGAATCTGCAAGATAGTCGGCAGCCAAGCGGAAGCATCGCAAAGCCGTGCGGAAGTGCCAGTTGGTGACGTCTCAGGTCGAATCGAAGGGGCTGCCTTGGAGGCGCGGATCTATTCAAATGATCGGCTGGACCGAGGTTTGTAGAGTATGGTGAAGTCTTATTTCTTTCACCAGCGCGAGTGGATGGTTGCCGCAGCGAGACAATTCGCTCGGTAGCATAGGTCTTTCAGGTAGGCGATGCAATGTCGTGAAATGGTGGCGGCGCTGTGGGCAAACCGCGGGCGCAGCATCCTATCCAATGGGCGAGCAACGCCACTTTGGGCGGCCGTGCGCCGTGCTTGGCTAATGGAATGAGACGCTGGATGCCTAGTGAACCTGCGGCGGCTACAGGCGGCGCTGGCGGCGTGGGACACCAAGCTCAGCTATAGGGCGGTTTGAGAATTTGTTCGCGCTGAGAGACTCGGTCGATTAGAGGAGGTTTGGTGCGCGAATAGGACCTTGCCAAAATCGCCTGTCGCTGGGCCTTTGGAAGTGTCATTAGGGCAAGCAGGATCCATGCCACCCAGTCTTCGTTGGCGAGACCGGGGTCAAGACCAATATTGTTCCACTTCGAGGCTGGAGATCGCGCGGCGACAGCTGGCCGCCAGGCTGGCGCATCCCCCGGAGAGGCGGAGCTTTCTGGCAGTGCACCGCTGCATCGGCATCGAGGCGTCTTGTGTCTTCGGCACGTTGATCAAAGGCGCGGCCTCGCGATTTATGTCGAAAAACCGCTGCTGCCGCCCTTGCGGCCCGGCGACATTGTCGTCGTCAACAATCTCGGCAGCAAAAAAGGATAGAAGATGCACTTAGCCTTTCGGTGCAAAGCTGCCCGCTCTGCGGCCCTATGGCCTGGCCCTGAACGTGATCGAACAGGTCCCGTCGAGTGGCGGACAAGAACCCGCGGGGTCAATAACCTCCCGTTTTTGCGTTATGTCAATGTTGCGCTGGTACATGGTGTGTGAGATTGCTTCATTGATGGATGAAGCGGGGCTTCTGTTCTTGAGGACGTCTCGTCCGCGGCCATTTTTTGCCTAGAGCGGCCATCGTTAAACGGGCCGTTTGGCGCGATCTGGAGCGCCGTTGTCGGTGTGACGAGGCGATAGGCTCGCTCAAATACGCTTTTTGCTGCTGCGTCCCAGTGCGACGGCACATAGTGCATCCGGATTCGCTCTTCCGCATTTTTGAGAGCGGTCGGATTGTCGAGATACCATTTCAAACGCTCGGCCCAGAGCGGAACATCCCATGGGTCAAGGTACTCAACTAGATCTTCTCCGACTTCCGGAATGGAACCTTGATCGGATGCAAGACAGAACTTCCCAGCGGCCAAGCTCTCGGCTACGGCAAGACCCCACCCTTCATAAAGCGAGGGGAATACGGTGAACAGGGCATTCCGATAAAGCCACGCGAGATCTGAATCGCTTACGTTACTCAGATTTTCGATCAACCCTTGTACGCGCGGATCAAGTCTTATATCGGCCAAAAAATCTATAACGCCCCAACCTGGCATCCCGACGAAGATGAGTTTTGGAAGGTCGGTTTCACCCTTATCAACAAGGCGCGTATAGGCTCGGTAGAGAGTCTCGTGATTTTTACGCCGCTCGATAGTGGAGACGAATAGAACGAAGCGATCTCCAACCGTCTTCTTGATGTTTTCAGATACCTCCGCCCCGTTCGCGACAGAGATGTTGCTACCAAGCCGGAAGACCGTTGCTTGGGGAGTAGGGGCGCCGAGCGTGCGAAGGAGGTCAACGAGATCGCGCTTGCTGCACTCTGAAATACACAAGATTTCATCGGCACACCAGGCAACGTCGGAAAAATAACGCGCAAATATTGCAGCGACGTCGCCAACGCAGAGGTGTGGAAATTTGACCGGAATGATGTCGTAGCAACAAAATATTGCTTTGAAATTTATTGCCGCTTTCAACTCAAGAATAACGGGTAGTTCCTTTTGGTCCCAATCAAGGCCGAGGGTCATGTAGACGTCCCCGGTTGCGAAGGGGCAGCAGACGGAATCGCGCAGCGGAATACCTGGCGTTTCTGTAAGGCCCACGGATCTCGAAGTACGCCAGGTCCGGAGTGCGCGCCGGAGTTCCCTTGCGGCATTGATGACCGCGCCTGCCGATTCGCGCTTGCTTCCGAGAAAGGTCAGGAGGCGGACCTTTGTGGCATCAGGCAGATAGCTAGTCAGCCGTTGCACGAGCGCTCCAAGCCTTTTCTCAAGCGGGCGCCTTGGCTCGGGAAAAGAACTGTGAGCATCCGAAACCAGATGTGCACGGGCCGGATGGCCTTGACTGATACGCTCGATTGTTTGCTCGACGGCTTGCGTGGAGACCGGCAGATAACCCGTGCCATGTTCGTAACGGCAAAAACGAATGTCGTCAGACCGCTCCGCGAGCGCAAACCGCGCGCATTCGGCCTCAACGCGAACGATTCCGACAGCTGGACGGTTCCAGCTGAGGATTGTCGTGACATCGAGCCAGATCTTACCCACGAGCGCTTTCCCTTCTAGTCAATTCGTCAACGGCCTGAACTGCTCGTTCCAGGCTTTTATCCCATCGCAGCGACTGACGTCGCTCGCGATTTGTCGGGTCGTTGTCGGCAGCTTTTGGTGGCATGAGGATTATCTTCCGTATTGCTGCCTGCAGGCCCTGCGCTGTTGACGAGACCACAACACCCGGAAGGTCCAGATAGTGTTCGTAGCCGCGGAAGGCTGCTTGAGTGCCAACTACATGCTTACCGGAAAAAAGAGCTTCAGCCGTTTTTATGTTCGTTCCGCCGCCAAAGGGAATTGGCAGGATGAAGCCATGCGCAAGGGATCTGACCGCCGCAAGGTCCTCGTCATTGATCTGATGGAGTAGTTGAAGACGCGACAGATTGAGGCTGTTCCATTTGGACGTTGCAACCAGGTGATAGAGGGGCTCACAGACGCCCCCGACGACGACCAGCCGGCTCGTCGGCGGAAAGCACGCCAGTGATCCACCGAAAATCTCCAGAAAATGAGAATAGTTCGGCGGATGTCCGCTGGCGATATACAGCAACCAAGGGAATGCGGGCAGCCGTTCTCTCCAGCGCCGCAAATCGTTCTCTGTCGCCTGCCAGGGAGCAATGCCGTTGGGCGCTACGACAACTTGGCGTGCCCCCCATTTGCGCAGTGTCTTCGCATCATCTGCCGATACCGCAATCGTTAGATCCGCCTCGCGGGCCGCGCGTTTTTCTGCAGCTTCGACCGCTTCGATTGCTTGCGGTATCAGCTTATTTTCGAAAGGCGCAAGGATGCCTTCTTTTAAAGGGGTTTCGATATTGTGCGAGGAATAGACCGCGAGACTGGACGCAAATTCAGGTCGCTGCCTTAGCTTCGCAACCAATGGCCAGAGCCAGGGGTGTTCCACTTGAAACACGGCAACACTGGTTGGCAAATTGTCCAGAATATGATCGAAGCCACCGTCCGCCGCGACTGCAAATGCGCCAGTTTGGAGGTCCGCGATGAAAGGAACGTCTTGTCCCGCAAACCGCCGATAAGTGCTGCTCATCGGAAAAGGGACGTCGCGGGAACCGACCTGTGAGGCGCCGTAGGCTTCTGCTTGATAGACTGCCAACGTCGTGACTGCCCAACCCGCGGTTTCATAGGCGCGTTTCATATTGGCGACACGTAGCTGTCCGCCATGGCGAGCTTCCGCGATCGGATAGGTGCTGAGGATGACCAAGTTCCCGCTCGAATGGATCGTCATCGTTTCCCGAATCCTCGTTCTCGGCGGGACCTTCGATATTGCGGACCGCAAGTGGGCCAGACCGGCCTTCCCCGCGTGAACGATGCGGACGCACCGACAGGGGAATGGCTGGCAGGTCCGGATTAATTCAAAAAGCTGGACGGACGGAGCAACCCGTGTGATGCTTGGTCCCGCTCAGCGCCAATGGCGGGTTCTTGTTCGCGGCGCATGATTTGTTGTGCTCGAATGGGGCATGGATATTCTCCTCCCGTGGGCTCAAGCAGCTCCACTTTGAGCGTTAGCGAACGGTTGTACGCGTTCTCCAATCATCCAGGACGACTTGGATCATGTCGCTGAAGCCATGTTGCGGCGACCAGCCGAGGATATTCTCGGCACGTTTGGCGTCGCCAACGATTCGGGGCAGGTCGCTCGGTCGCATGCGCGCAGGATCGCTGACCACTTCGATCTTGACTTTCGCTTGCGTTAGGAGGGTTTCGAGAACATCGCCGATACGTCGAGGCATGCCGGAAGCAATGTTTAGGATCGCGCCTGCCTCGAGCGTGTCCGCACGTAGCATCGCGAGTATATAGGCTCGCGCAACATCACGCACGTCGAGGAAGTCGCGTTCGGCGTCGAGATTGCCAACCCGCAATTGCGGCGGGGAGAGCCCCGCCTCGATCTCGGCAATCTGCCGCGCGAAGGCCGGAATCACAAAGGCATCGCTCTGCCCGAGCCCGGAATGATTGAATGGCCGCAGGCGAATGCATTTGAGCCCCTGCTGGTTCATCGCGCCAAGTGCGAGGTCGGCGGCAGCCTTACTGGCCGCATATCCATCGGTTGGCGCGAGCAGGGCATCCTCGCTGAGCGGCTGTCCCGATTTTGCCGTGGCGCCATAAACGAGCCCGGTCCCGACATGCAGCAAATGGCAGGCCGGGGCATGCCGGAGAATGGCCTCGCCGAGATTGAGGGCGCCGCCGAGGTGGACGTTCCAGGCGAGGCGCGGATTGGCGTTGGCCGCAGATGGGGCGGCGATGCCCGCGAGGTGGATCACATGCGTCGGTGCATGGTCCTGGATTGCTTGCGCGACGGCCGCCGCATCTTCGATATCCAGGGCGCTGACTGGCCCATAGTCCGGGTGCTGCCCCGCCGTTTTCGATGTTGCGCGGACGAGAGCATCATCGCCGCAGGCGCGCTTCAGAGCCTGCGCCAGATGGGAGCCGACGAAGCCGGCAGCACCTGTGACCAGAACGCGCATCATCGTCGGCATGGCGCGATCAAAGATGCGCGTGCTGTTTCAGGCGAGCGAGGTCGGCCTCGACCATTTCGGCAACGAGCTGCTCGAGACGGGTTTCCGCCTCCCAACCCAGTGCCTTGCGGGCCTTGCCCGGATCGCCCAGCAGAACCTCGACCTCGGCAGGCCGCATATAGCGCGGATCGATCACCACATGGTCTTCCATATTCAGCCCGACATGGCCGAAGGCGAGTTCGCAGAACTCGCGCACCGAAACGGTACGACCTGTGGCTACAACGTAATCGTCAGGCGTTTCTTGCTGCAGCATGAGCCACATGGCTTTGACATAATCACGAGCATGTCCCCAGTCGCGCTTCGCATCGAGATTGCCCAGCGCCAGATCCTTGCGCAGGCCAAGCTTGATGCGGGCAACGCCGTCGGTGATCTTGCGTGTCACGAATTCGATGCCACGCAGCGGCGATTCGTGATTGAACAGGATGCCGCTCGAAGCATGCAGGCCAAAGCTCTCGCGGTAGTTCACCGTCATCCAGTGCGCGTAGAGTTTGGCCACGGCATAGGGCGAGCGCGGATAGAAGGGCGTTTTCTCCGACTGCACCGGCTCCTGAATCAAGCCGTACATTTCGGAAGAGGAAGCTTGATAATAGCGCGCCTTGGGACAGACGATGCGGGTCGCTTCCAGCATGTTTCCGGCACCGAGCCCGGTGACGGCCCCTGTCAGGAGCGGCTGCTGCCAGGAAGATTTGACGAAGGATTGCGCGGCCAGATTGTAGATTTCGTCCGGCTGAATCTCCTCAAAGGTGCGGATCAGGCCCGAAAGGTCGGTCAGATTGCCGTCGTGAAGGATCACCTTGTCGGCAATTCCAAGCCAGGTCAGACGGCTGTTGACGACATCTGCCGAGGCGCTCCGGCGCAAGAGGCCGTGGACTTCATAGTCTTTCGACAGCAGGAGTTGGGATAGATAGGCACCATCCTGCCCGGTCACCCCGGTGATGAGAGCACGCTTTTGAGTCATGTCGTGAAGTGGCTCCGCTTTGTCCGCAGTGCTGAATGGTCGATGCGGGCGCTGGTACCCGCGGCATGGCCTGAAAGTCAACGTGGCGCGCGTTGCGTCCGGCTATTTCCCGACCAGGCGTTGCCGATGCGAGAGGCCTCTCTGCTGTCCGCCTTGATGCCGACGGCCCGCACGACCCATCGAGGAAATCGTAATGGTGGAGCAGGGCTCCACCACCTCATGATCTGCTTATCTGCGTTCGGATGGCGTGTCGAGGCGCGTCGACCAAGCATATCAATTCCATCCTTGCTTGGACAGGCGTTGGCATAGCTGATCAGGCGCGCTTATAGACGTCTTCCAGACGAACGATGTCGTCCTCGCCGAGATAGGACCCGACCTGCACCTCAATGATCTCGAGCGGGATCTTGCCCGGATTGGCCATGCGATGCACACAACCGATCGGCAGATAGATGGACTCGTTTTCGTGCACCACGATCGTTTCCTGGTTGCGTGTCACCTCGGCGGTGCCGCGCACGACGACCCAATGTTCGGCCCGATGGTAGTGCTTCTGCAAAGACAGAACGCCGCCCGGCTTCACCGTGATGCGCTTGACCTGGTGGCGGGTACCGAGATCGATCGAAAGATATTTACCCCACGGCCGCTGGACCTCGCGATGGGCACCGGCTTCGGATTCTCCCCGGGCCGTGATCAGTGCCACCATCTCCTTGACCTTGTCGGCCTTCGCCTTGGGTGTCACCAGCACCGCGTCGCGGGTCGATATCACGGCCACATCGTCAAGGCCGATGACTGCGACCAGCGCTTCT